>NZ_JAJDML010000020.1:0-71234 GCF_020594215.1 Blautia sp. DFI.1.216 | reverse complement strand
TATTCAATAAAACACAATGTTTCTGTTTTAAAACTAAAAAGTTGTAAAGTGGTGTCTATTATACAAAATTCATATTAAACCATAAAGCAGATAATTCATTTTTATTGAGTTATCTGCTTTTCATATTCTTAAAAAGGAGAACTTTCCCATGAAACAGCTTTTTCCCCGTGGAAAACGTATCCGCCCCACGGATAAAGACCTTGTGTTCCATACTGCCCTTGCCGCCCTGTTCCCTGTCTTCCTGCTGGTTGTCCTGCTGTTTCATATCCGGCAGATTGCCGGAACCAACTGGCAGGAAGTGTCCCTCTCCCAGATAGTACAGGATGTAAATATCCCTTACCTGTTATTCAGCATGGGCGTGGCAGGGCTGGTGTGTCTTGCAGCCGTTCTTCTGTTCTGGCGATACCGCAGGGATGAAGTAAAGCAGCTCATCCACCGTCAAAAGCTGGCAAGGATGGTGTTGGAAAACAAGTGGTATGAATCAGAGCAGAGAAAAGAAGACGTTTTTTTCAAGGACTTGTCTTCCAGCCGTTCCAAAGAAACCATCACTTACTTTCCCAAAATCTACTACCGGATGAAACAGGGCTTGCTCCATATCCGTGTAGAAATCACCTTAGGGAAATATCAGGAACAGCTCTTAAACTTGGAGAAAAAGCTGGAAAGCGGCTTGTACTGTGAACTGACGGATAAGGAATTAAAGGATTCCTATGTGGAGTACACCCTGCTCTATGATACCATTGCCAACCGTATCTCCATTGAGGATGTACAGGCAAAGGACGGCAGGCTCCGGCTTATGGAAAATGTCTGGTGGGAGTATGACAAGCTCCCCCATATGCTCATTGCCGGAGGAACCGGCGGCGGAAAGACTTATTTCATCCTGACCCTCATTGAAGCCCTGCTCCGCACCAACGCCGTCCTGTTCGTGTTAGACCCGAAGAACGCCGACCTTGCGGATTTGCAGGCGGTTATGCCGGATGTGTACTACAAAAAGGAAGATATGCTCGCCTGCATTGACCATTTCTATGAAGAAATGATGAAACGCAGCGAAGACATGAAGCTCATGGAGAATTACCGGACAGGGGAAAACTACGCTTACTTAGGACTTCCGGCACATTTCCTTATCTTTGATGAATATGTGGCATTTATGGAAATGCTCGGCACAAAGGAAAACGCTGCTGTCCTCAACAAATTAAAACAAATCGTTATGCTTGGGCGGCAGGCTGGCTTCTTCCTGATTCTCGCCTGCCAACGTCCGGACGCAAAGTATCTGGGGGATGGAATCCGTGACCAGTTCAATTTCCGTGTAGCTCTGGGGCGGATGTCGGAAATGGGCTATGGGATGATGTTCGGGGAAACCACAAAGGACTTCTTCCTAAAGCAGATAAAAGGGCGTGGCTATGTGGATGTGGGAACCAGCGTTATTTCGGAATTTTATACGCCCCTTGTACCAAAAGGACACGATTTCCTCAAAGAAATTAAAAAGCTCATAGACAGCAGGCAGGGAGTGCAGGCGGCGTGCGGAGCGGAAGCCGCAGAAACGGACTGACCTGCTGTGGCTGGTGTGCCGCAAGGCACGCCAGCATGAACCCCTCGTATCTAACAGAGGGGTACAAATCGACAGGCAACAACCAAACAACAGGGCAGAATCCCACGGTACACAAGGGATTTTCCCCTATCCGGCGTGTGTCAACAAGGCTCTGAAAGTTGACATACGCTTTTTAGACAGGAGGGATTTTCACTGAATGAAGAAACATGGGTACGGGATAGCAAAGAGAAACGGGAAGTTTACGGTATCTCACAACAGAAACTTGCCTTAGCTGCCGGAATCACCCGTCCGTACCTGAGCGATATTGAAACGGGCAAGGCTCACCCATCCGAAGCATTACAGGAAGCCATCACGGAAGCTCTGGAACGCTTCAATCCAGACAATCCCCTTGAAATGCTCTTTGACTATGTGCGGATTCGCTTCCCCACTACGGATGTGAAGCATATCGTGGAAGACGTGCTGCGGCTAAAGCTATCTTACTTTATCTATGAAGACTACGGCTTCTACTCGTACACAGAGCATTACTATCTGGGTGATATTTTCGTTCTGGTATCGCCGGAATTGGAAAAAGGGGTGCTGCTAGAACTGAAAGGGCGTGGCTGCCGCCAGTTTGAAAGCTATCTGCTGGCACAGGAACGGAGCTGGTATGAATTTTTCATGGATGTTCTCATGGAGGACGGCGTGATGAAGCGGCTTGACCTTGCCATCAATGATAAAACGGGAATCCTGAACATTCCCCATCTGACAGAGAAGTGCCGGAATGAGGAATGTATCTCGGTCTTCCGCAGCTTCAAAAGCTACCGCAGCGGTGAACTGGTACGGCGTGAGGAAAAAGAATGTATGGGGAACACCCTGTATATCGGCTCCCTCCAAAGTGAGGTGTACTTCTGCATTTACGAAAAGGACTATGAGCAGTACAAAAAGCACGATATTCCCATTGAAGACGCAGAGGTAAAGAACCGCTTTGAAATCCGGCTGAAAAATGAGCGTGCCTTTTACGCCATCCGTGACCTGTTAGAACATGACAATCCAGAACGGACAGCCTTTCAAATCATCAACCGCTATGTCCGGTTCGTGGACAGGGACAATGCAAAGCCCCGTTCTGACTGGCGTATCAATGAGGAATGGGCGTGGTTTATAGGGGAACACAGGGGAAGTCTGAAACTGACAACCAAACCGGAACCCTATTCCTTTGAACGCACCCTGCACTGGCTCTCCCATCAGGTAGCACCCACGTTAAAGCTGGCTCTCCGTCTGGATAAGATGAACCACACCCAGATTGTCCATGACATCATCACCCATGCAAAGCTGACGGAGAAGCACGAAAAAATCCTGAAGCAGCAAGCCGCTGCTGCAAAGGAGGTGGTGCTTTAACGGCGGCAATCTTGAAACATAAGGAATCTTACAGGAAAGAAAGGAGCTTTTATGAATTTCGGACAGAATCTTTACAACTGGTTTTTATCCAACGCCCAGTCCCTTGTGCTGCTGGCAATCGTGGTGATTGGACTGTATCTCGGATTTAAGAGGGAATTTTCCAAACTTATCGGTTTTCTGGTGGTGTCCCTTGTAGCGGTCGGTCTGGTCTTCAATGCGGACGGTGTAAAGGACATCTTGCTGGAACTGTTCAATAAGATTATCGGTGCATAGGAAACCCTTGTTACACTTCCGTTATGGAGCAAGCTCTGATTGCTTCATGGCGGAAGTCCACTAGGGGCTTGGGGAGCGTAACTCCCCAAAAAGAGCATTACAGAGAATGGAGGTGACACTGTGGAAGAAATGCGGATTTACATTGCCAACTTAGGCAAATACAATGAGGGCGAACTGGTCGGGGCATGGTTCACGCCGCCTGTGGACTTTGAGGAAGTCAAGGAACGTATCGGTTTGAATGATGAATATGAGGAATACGCCATCCATGACTATGAGTTGCCCTTTGAGATTGACGAATATACCCCCATTGAGGAAATCAACCGCCTGTGTGAAATGGTGGAGGACTTACCGGAATACATTCAGGAGGAACTATCAGAGCTGCAATCCTACTTTGGCAGTATCGAAGAACTCTGTGAGCATGAAGATGATATTATCTGCCATTCCGGCTGTGATGATATGGCAGATGTGGCTCGCTACTATCTGGAAGAAAGCGGACAGCTTGGCGAACTTCCGGCACACTTACAAAACTATATCGACTATGCAGCCTATGGGCGTGACATGGAATTGGATGGAACCTTTGTTGTCACGAACCACGGCGTATATGAAATCTTACGGTAGCTCCGTCTGTATCTCTTTCAGGAAATACAGGCGGATTTTTTTATTCAGGGGCGGCTCTTTTGCTGCCCCCATCTTTTAGAAAGGACGGACAACATGAAGAAAATACGAAGCTATACCAGTATCTGGTCGGTGGAAAAGGTACTCTATTCCATCAATGATTTTAAGCTGCCATTCCCCATCACGTTCACACAGATGGCGTGGTTCGTGGTATCGGTGTTTGCAGTTATGCTCTTGGGGAACCTCCCTCCCCTTTCATTCATTGACGGAGCATTTTTGAAATACTTCGGCGTACCCTTTGCCCTCACTTGGTTCATGTGCCAGAAGACCTTTGACGGGAAGAAGCCTTACGGCTTCCTGAAATCCGTACTGGCATATCTGGTACGCCCGAAACTGACGTATGCAGGAAAGCCCGTGAAGCTGGAAAAGGAATATCCGGCACAGCCCATCACGGCAGTAAGGAGTGATATTTATGGCATATCCGATTAAGTATATCGAAAATAACCTTGTGTTCAACCATGACGGGGAGTGCTTCGCTTACTATGAGCTGCTTCCCTACAACTATTCCTTTTTAAGCCCCGAACAGAAATATCAGGTACACGATTCATTCCGGCAGCTTATCGCCCAGAACAGGGACGGAAAGATTCACGCCCTGCAAATCAGCACAGAATCCAGCATACGGGCGGCACAGGAACGCTCCAAACAGGAAGTGACGGGCAAGTTAAAGGATGTTGCCTATGCAAAGATTGACGCACAGACCGAAGCCCTGATTTCCATGATAGGGGAAAATCAGGTGGACTACCGCTTTTTTATCGGCTTCAAGCTGCTTGTTAATGAGCAGGAAGTCACTATGAAGCAGTTTCGCAGGGAAGCAAAGACCGCTGTTTCCGACTTCCTCCATGAAGTCAACCACAAGCTCATGGGGGATTTTGTTTCCATGAGCAATGAGGAAATCTGGCGGTTTCAGAAGATGGAAAAACTGTTGGAAAGTAAAATCTCACGCCGCTTTAAAGTCCGGCGGCTTGATAAGGACGATTTTGGTTATCTGATTGAGCATTTATACGGACAGACCGGAACCGCCTACGAAGATTATGAGTATTACCTGCCGAAGAAGCGGTTTCAGGAGGAAACACTGGTGAAATACTATGACCTCATCAAACCCACCCGTTGTCTGATAGAGGAAAACCAGCGGTATCTGAAAATCGAACAGGAAGACGGGACAGTGTATGCCGCCTACTTTACCATCAACAGCATTGTAGGGGAACTGGACTTCCCATCCTCGGAAATCTTTTACTATCAACAGCAGCAATTCACCTTTCCCATTGATACCTCTATGAATGTGGAGATTGTGACAAACCGGAAAGCCCTCTCCACGGTGCGGAACAAGAAAAAAGAGCTGAAAGATTTGGACAACCATGCATGGCAGAATGACAGCGAAACCAGTACAAACGTGGTGGACGCTTTAGACAGCGTGAATGAGCTGGAATCCACCTTAGACCAGAGCAAGGAATCCATGTATAAGCTGTCCTATGTGGTGCGTGTGACGGCTCCCGACTTGGAAGAACTGAAACGACGTTGCAATGAGGTGAAAGATTTTTATGACGATTTGAACGTGAAACTGGTTCGCCCCTTTGGGGATATGCTGGGGCTGCATGGGGAATTTCTCCCTGCCAGCAAACGGTATCTGAACGATTACATCCAGTATGTCACCAGCGACTTCCTCGCTGGTCTTGGCTTCGGGGCAACCCAGATGTTGGGGGAAACGGAGGGTATTTATATAGGGTACAGTCTTGATACAGGAAGAAACGTGTACTTAAAGCCTGCCCTTGCCAGTCAAGGGGTAAAAGGCTCCGTCACCAACGCCCTTGCTGCCGCTTTTGTCGGCTCCCTCGGCGGTGGAAAATCATTCAGTAACAACATGATTGTCTATTATTCCGTATTATTTGGGGCACAGGCTCTCATTGTTGACCCGAAAGCGGAACGGGGACGCTGGAAAGAAACCCTGCCGGAAATCGCCCATGAAATCAATATCGTAAACCTGACTTCGGAGGAACAGAACAGGGGCTTACTTGACCCGTATGTGATTATGGAGAACCCAAAGGATTCTGAATCACTGGCAATCGACATCCTGACCTTTTTAACCGGCATTTCCAGCCGTGACGGGGAGAAGTTTCCTGTTCTTCGGAAAGCTATTCGTGCAGTAACAAACAGTGAAGAACGGGGGCTTTTCAAAGTGATTGAGGAACTACGGGCGGAGGGAACCACCATCAGCACCAGCATAGCCGACCATATCGAATCCTTTACGGACTATGACTTTGCACACCTGCTCTTTTCGGATGGGGATGTCACACAGTCCATCAGCCTTGAAAAGCAGCTCAACATCATTCAGGTAGCGGATTTGGTGCTGCCGGATAAGGAAACCTCATTTGAAGAATACACCACGATGGAGCTGCTTTCCGTGGCAATGCTCATTGTAATCAGCACCTTTGCCCTCGACTTCATCCACACCGACCGCAGCGTGTTTAAGATTGTGGATTTGGATGAAGCATGGAGCTTCTTACAGGTGGCACAGGGCAAGACCCTTTCCATGAAGCTGGTTCGTGCCGGACGTGCCATGAACGCAGGCGTTTATTTTGTCACCCAGAACACGGACGATTTGCTGGATGAAAAACTGAAAAACAATCTGGGCTTGAAGTTTGCGTTCCGTTCCACGGACATCAACGAAATCAAAAAGACCCTCGCCTTTTTCGGGGTGGATTCCGAAGATGAAAACAACCAGAAGCGGCTCCGTGACTTGGAAAACGGACAGTGCCTTATCAGTGATTTGTACGGGCGTGTGGGCGTGATACAGTTCCATCCTATCTTTGAAGACCTGTTCCACGCCTTTGATACCAGACCGCCCGTAAGAAAAGAGGTGGAATGATGGTGATACATAGAACTTCCAACCGACCGCAATTCCCAGTTCCTCATCACACAAAAAAGGGCTTGTCTTGGAAGACGGCAGGAAAAGTGATTGGCAGGGTGCTTCTGGCACTCCTGCTCATCCTCCTGCTGCTTGCAGTCTTCGGCACAGCCGCCCACGCTGCCGGACTGGTGGATGATACGGTGGATGCTGCCAACGAATACAGCAAATATCCTCTGGACAACTACCAGCTTGATTTTTATGTGGACAGCGGATGGGACTGGCTCCCGTGGAACTGGCTGGACGGTATCGGAAAACAGGTGATGTACGGGCTGTATGCCATCACAAATTTTATCTGGACAATCAGCTTGTACCTTTCCAACGCCACAGGGTATCTGATTCAGGAAGCCTACTCACTGGATTTCATTTCCTCTACGGCGGATTCCATTGGGAAAAATATGCAGACCCTTGCAGGCGTTACCACTGGCGGCTTATCCTCGGAGGGATTTTATGTCGGGTTCCTGCTGATTCTCATTCTGGTGGTGGGGATTTACGTTGCCTACACAGGGCTTATCAAACGGGAAACCACAAAAGCCATCCATGCCGTTGTGAACTTCGTGGTGGTGTTCGTGCTGTCCGCTGCCTTTATCGCTTATGCCCCTGATTATATCGGGAAAATCAATGAATTTTCCGCAGACATCAGCAATGCCAGCCTGACCCTTGGTACAAAGATTGTGCTGCCGAACTCGGAAAGTCAAGGAAAAGACAGTGTGGATTTGATACGGGACAGCCTGTTTTCCATTCAGGTCAAGCAGCCGTGGCTCCTGCTGCAATACGGCAACTCGGATGTGGAAAGCATTGGGGCTGACCGTGTGGAAAGCCTGCTCTCAACCAGCCCAGACGAAAACAACGGGCAGGACAGGGAAGAAATCGTGGTGGAGGAAATCGAAGACAGGGAAAACACCAACCTTACCATCACAAAGACCATCAACCGCTTGGGAACCGTCTTCTTCCTATTTATCTTCAATATCGGTATCTCCATTTTTGTATTCCTGCTCACGGGGATAATGATTTTCTCACAGGTGCTTTTTATCATTTACGCCATGTTCCTGCCTGTGAGCTTCCTCCTTAGCATGGTTCCCTCTTTTGAGGGGATGTCAAAGCGTGCCATTACGAAACTGTTCAACACCATCCTTACCAGAGCCGGAATCACCCTGATTATCACGGTAGCGTTCAGCATTTCCACCATGCTCTATAACCTGTCTGGGGAATATCCGTTCTTCCTGACAGCGTTCTTGCAGATAGTGACCTTTGCCGGAATCTATTTCAAGCTAGGGGATTTGATGGGGATGTTCTCCTTACAGAGCGGCGATTCCCAAAGCATGGGGAGCCGTATCATGCGAAGACCCCGTATGCTCATGCACGCCCATATGCACCGTTTACAGCATAAGTTAGGACGTTCCGTGGCAGCTCTTGGGGCTGGAACGGCTGCATACCACGCAGGAAAACAGGCTGGCTCAGACCAGAGAACTGCTTCCCACTCCGGCGCTTCCAAACAGACACAGGCAGACCACAGCAGACCAGACGGACAGGCAGCACCGGAAAAGGAATCCGCATGGAAACGGGCTGGCTCTGCGGTGGGTGCGGCGGCAGATACCAAAGATAAGATAGCCGATACTGCCGGACAGCTTCGGGAGCAGGCAAAAGATTTGCCTGTCAATGCAAAGTACGCCCTTTACCACGGGAAAACACAGGTATCAGAGGGCGTAAGGGATTTTACTTCCAGTGTGACCCAGACCCGAACTGCCAGAGCGGAACAACGAAATGCACAGGCAGAAAGCCGCAGACAGACCATTGCAGAACGCAGGGCAGAACTGGAACAGGCAAAACAGCCGCAAAAGACAGCTTCCGAAGCACCCAAAGGGGCGGCTCCTATCCATGAACGCCCTGTTACTGCAAAGCAGCCAGAAGATTTCCGACATCATGCAGATACCGCTCATGCAGGAAAACCAGCCATGCAGCCTGCTTCCTCATCCATCAGGGAACGGGGACAGGTTCCTTATGGGGGAACTGTGGCGGAACGGGCTTCGGTTCCGGTGGTAAAAGCGGCTTCTATCCACCATGAACAAACGCCTCTTGTAAGGACAGAACGCCAGATAGTCCCATCTGCTTCCCTATCCCAGTCGGATGAAAGACAAAAGGCGGCTCCCACTATCACACCGGCTGCTCCCCGTCCGGCAAGACCTGTCCAAAATGATACGGCTCCTGTGATACCGGAAAGAAAACGGGCTGCCCCTGCGGTAAAAGAATCAAACTTTACCATCCGGCGTACCACCGCCAGAAAGGAGTGGACAAAAACGGTAAAAGCGGCTGCCAAACAAAAGAAAGGGGAGAAACCATGAAATTAAGACACCTTTTCTTTGCCTGTTCCGGCGTGTTCGTGATGATGTTCTCCCTGCTCCTTTTGGTGGTGATTGTCTTCTCGGATGAGGAAGACGGAGGAAGCGACGGAAATCTTATCTATGGGGGCGTGAGCGTATCACAGGAAGTCCTCGCTCATAAACCTATGCTGGAAAAGTATGCAAGGGAATATGGCATAGAGGAATACTTAAATGTGCTGCTCGCCATCATTCAGGTGGAATCCGGCGGCACACTGGAAGACGTTATGCAGTCCTCGGAATCTCTGGGGCTTCCCCCGAACTCCCTTAGTACAGAGGAATCCATCAAACAAGGCTGCAAGTATTTCTCGGAACTGCTCGCAGCGGCAGAAACAAAGGGCTGTGACTTAAACAGTGTGATTCAGTCCTACAACTACGGCGGCGGTTTCCTAGACTATGTGGCAGGACGTGGGAAAAAGTACACTTTTGAACTGGCAGAGAGCTTCGCAAGGGACAAATCCGGCGGAAAGAAAGTCACCTACACCAACCCTGTTGCGGTAGAGAAAAACGGGGGCTGGCGGTATTCCTATGGAAATATGTTCTATGTCCTCTTGGTATCGCAATACCTGACCGTGGCACAGTTTGATGATGAAACGGTACAGGCTATCATGGAGGAAGCCTTAAAGTATGAGGGCTGGACGTATGTGTACGGGGGCGATTCCCCATCCACTTCCTTTGACTGTTCTGGACTGGTGCAGTGGTGCTATGGCAAGGCAGGAATCGCCCTGCCACGGACAGCACAGGAACAGTACAATGTGACGCAACATATCCCCCTGTCCGAAGCAAATGCAGGGGATTTGGTCTTTTTCCACTCCACCTACAACGCCGGAACCTACATCACCCATGTGGGGCTGTATGTGGGAAATAACCGGATGTACCATGCCGGAAATCCCATTGGCTACGCAGACCTGACAGGCTCTTACTGGCAACAGCACCTTGCCGGAGCCGGACGAATCAAACAATAAGAAAGGATGAACCGATATGATTCAGATTAGAAAAGAGGAAAACCAGAAAAAGCAGAAAGAAAAGAAACTGAAAGTTTACAAAGTCAATACCCACAAAAAAACTGTGATTGCCCTGTGGGTGCTGCTGGCAGTGAGCTTCCTGTTTGCCGTCTATAAGAATTTCACGGCGATAGACATTCATACTGTCCATGAAACCAAAGTAATTGAGGAACAAATCCTCGACACCCACAAGATAGAGAATTTTGTGAAGAATTTCGCAGAAGTCTACTATTCATGGGAACAGTCCGCCGCTTCCATTGATAACCGGACAAATGCTTTAAAAGGCTATCTCACCGGAGAGCTGCAAGCCCTGAATGTAGATACTGTCCGAAAAGACATCCCAGTATCGTCTGCCCTGACTGATTTTCAGATATGGGAAATCACAGAAGAAAAGGAGCAGCATTATCAAGTGACCTATACGGTGGAACAGCATATCACAGAGGGAGAATCCGGTAAAACTGTCCGTTCCGCTTATCAGGTGACCGTCTATGTGGACGGCTCTGGAAACCTGACGATTATCCAGAATCCAACCATTACCAGTGTTCCCGTAAAATCCGGTTACACTCCCAAAGCGGTACAAAGTGACGGTACGGTGGATTCCATCACCACAGAGGAAATCAACGAATTTCTCACCACCTTTTTCAAGCTGTACCCTACGGCAACCGCAAAGGAGCTGACCTATTATGTGAATGAGGGCGTACTGAAACCTGTGGGGAAAGAATACATTTTCTCGGAACTGGTGAATCCAGTTTACAATCGAAACGGAAATCAGGTGACAGCTTCCCTTGCAGTGAAATATCTGGATAACCAGACCATGACAACACAGGTATCGCAGTTTGACCTTGTGCTGGAAAAGAACGGGGAAAACTGGAAGATTGTGAAATAGTTATAGAAAAACGTGCATTTCTCATTTGAGATTTGCACGTTTCTCTTATAAAGTATTTCTTTTTAAAATTTATCATTAGTCTTTATATTTTTGATTAGCTCCCAATAGTAGTGTGTCAATTGCTTCGGATAATTCTTTTCTTACTTTATCAGGATTAGAAAAAGCATATCTTAATTGTAAAGTTGTATAACCATGAAGCATACCTGTTACCATGTTCAAAATTTCAGTGGTCTTATCTGGATTAAAGCCACATGAGCAAATAAGTGTTTTAAGTAAAGATAGATAATCATTAAAAATGATTGCTGTTTCCTCTGTTCCATTCCAACTAGCCCATTGAATTATTTCATAAACACCGGGATGTTCAATCATATAATTAAGATATTCAACTGCCACTAATTTTAATGCTGAATCCCCTGTCTTACCGATTGCTGCACGAATCATTTTTTCATTCATAGTACGCATACCACTATGTGCTATCTCCCTAAGAAGTTCATCCAAACTTCCTATATGATTATATAAGGAGGGGGTACGAATCCCTAAATTTTCAGCAATAGCTTTCAAAGAAACATTATGAAGTCCATTTCTATCAGCCATATCAGAAGCAGTTTTTATAACTTCGGCTTTTGTAACTCGCATATTCATTTTCCTCTTTCTACACATCATTTACTTCATTTTAAGTAATCAAATTAATGAAGTCAATAATTTGGTTAGAAAAAATGAACTCTTGTATTGACAAACAGTCTTATAATATTTAAAATTACTAATGTAATTAGTTTTTGTGCTATTCAAATTAGTTTGCGAAAGGAAATACAAATATGTGTACAAGATTTGTGTATAATGGAAAAGAAACCATTGTTGGGTTCAATTTTGATATTGACCTTTCTGAATGGGAACATACTGTAATTGCCGAAAAAGACCGTTTTTTTATAGGGATAAAAATGTCCGATAATAAGTACCACTCTTTTCACGGAATCAATAGAAATGGGAATGTTGGCACATTGTTGTATGTACATGGAAATGACAATGCACAATTTTGCGGTAATGAATCATGCTATACAATAGCTGATTTGACAGAAAACTTTATAAAAGGCAATCTCTCTTTTGACGATTCATTGGAAATAGTGAAAAAAAAGAAAATTACTTATGCACCTGACACTACTATGCAGGCTATGTTTTCGGATAGAAATGGGCGTGTTCTCATTATTGAACCGGGGATTGGGTATCGCTTGGAAAAAGAAAAATATTCCTTAATAACAAATTACTCCATTTTAAAACCAGAATTGACTAATCCATATGTTTTATCTGGGGATAACAGATATGAAAAGGCAAAGGATTTACTGCAAGGATATGGAGAAAACTTCTCTATTTCCAACGCCTTTGATGTACTTAGGTCAGTACGTCAGGAAGGACTTTGGGCAACCAGAGTTTCTTTTATATATTCCGTTGCTAAAAATAAGGTATATTATGTGTTGAACAATGATTTCAAAAATATTGCAGAGTATCAATTCTAATATCACTGCAATTATAAACAAAAGTGGAGGATTTACATTTCCCCCACTTCCTTAGATTTGACAATACCATCTGCAACGCTTTCCATAATAACAAGGTCAGCGTCTGTGAAATTGTCTATTTTGTTTTCTAACTGCCTACGTTTGGTGCTTTTCACCTGACTGCTGGCAGGCAAGAAAAACTCATCCACTGATACATTCAGCAGAGATACAAGGTCGTAAAGCACCTGTAAACTTGGGTGCTGCCCTTTATTCTCAATGTTGGTTAAATAGCGTGGGTCAATCTCAATCATTGCTCCCACCTGTTCACGGGTCAAACCCTGTTTTTTACGGGCTTCTTTTATGGCAAGCCCCAACGCCCTGAAATCATATTTATCTTCTTTTTTACGCATAATACACCACCTCCATACATTTTACTGTTCCTGTTATAATAGTGACAGGTATAGAAAAACGTATTGTATAGTTGTACAGTTCCTATTATGCGTATCAAAGATAAAACTATGCTGCTGAAACGGAAATAAAAAAAACCGTTATTTGGCAGTACACTTTTCTTGCGTCAAAATCTCATAAATCTTTCCAGACGACGGTTTGACAAAAGCCGCCGTCTTTCTTTTTTCCAGAATATATGGAGGTTGTATTAAAGTCAGCTTTTTTTAGGCTCCGGCGGCTTACAGGAGGAAGCCGCTATGCAAAATATTTTCTTAAATATATCTACATTCGGTAAACCGTTAAAAAAAGCCATCTACCTACACTAGAAAAGTCTGACCCTCAATGTGGTTTTTCAGAATACATAGAAAGAACTATCGAAGCACACAAACAGAAATATCGTCTGTTTGCGTGCTTTTTTAGTTGGAAGAAAAAGTTTTTAAATTTTTCTTCTCAAAACGCAACTGCACCCCCTGTCCTGTCGGGACTAAGAGCGAAAAGGGGGAAAGAAGCAGAGATTCCTATCAACTCGCTCCCTTTCAAGGCTGGAAAGGGGGTGAGCAATGATGAAGCCATCTGAATTTCAGACAACCATAGAGAACCAGTTTGATTACATCTGTAAAGTCGCTATGGAGGATGAACGCAAAGACTATCTCAAAGCGTTGTCCAGACAGTGTAAACGGGAAACCCTGTTCTGTGATATGGACGATTACACCGTCAATCTGTTTTCTTCCGAAGACACCTATCCATCCCACTTCCATACTTTTGAAATGGATGGATTTACTGTCCGCATTGAAAACAACCTGTTAGCAGAAGCATTAGAAAATCTGGATGGAAAGAAACGTGACGTTATCCTGAGATATTATTTTCTTGGATTTGACGATACGGAGATTTCAAAAATTCTGGAAGTCAACCGTTCTACCATACAGAGAAGAAGACACGCCGGACTGGAATTTATCAAAAAATTTATGGAGGAAGAAGCATGACAGCAAAGCACCCTATGATTCCGTTTCCTGTGATTGTAAGGGCTGCGGATGGTGACATTGAAGCAGTCAACCAGATTGTACGCCATTACAGCGGTTTTATTGCCAGCCGTTCCATGCGTCCCATGAAAGACGAATACGGGAATACCCACATGGTTGTAGATGAAACCCTACGCCGCCGGATGGAAACACGTCTGATTGCAAAGATTTTATCTTTTGAAATCAGGGAACCCAACTAGAAATAACGCTCTCCTGTGGAAGCATGGACAAGCTCATGCTTCCCAGACAGAGCTTGCCAGTCTATTAAAGTGCATTATCACCAGTGCACTTTAACAGGCTGACAAAGCCGGATTGTTCCTTGAAAAAGAAAGCGTCTAATCAACGCAGCATAAAGCAGCCGAATACGTTTCGATAGAAAGAGAGCCGTTGGGCTGGCACGCCGTGACCCACCAAAGGAGGGATGAAACCGGATAGCGATTCCTGCCAGCGTTCCATAAGCAGCTTACCGCAAAAGCTGCCGCCATGACCTTTCTATCGTGATAATGATACTTCCGTACAGCCTTAGTCTGTGTGATGATGTAGCACCGCTGACAAAGGGTACGGCTGGATGAGAACCATGCAGGGGTGAGATTCCCATGAGCTTTAGCGAAAGCTGTTCGGCTTGCTTATATACTATTTTGAATTATAATTTTTCATTCAAAATCAAATAACTATTTGCAGGAAATACAATCTTAATATTACTTTTGCCATAAAATCTGATATAATATAGACAGATATTGAGGGTTCCATATCTGGTCTATGGAAAGGAGGAACATGATTACAGTAACAAAAAAAGATTTAATAGAACTGGGTTATGGGACTTCATTCGCAGCAGACATCATAAGAGAAGCAAAAAAACTTATGATTTCAAAAGGGCATACCTACTATCAGTCACGCAAACTGGACAGGGTTCCCAGAGAAGCTGTGGAAGAATTGCTAGGGATTACTTTTACTGATAAATCAAACTGATTGTACTTCTTGCACATTTATGTAAGGAGTGAAATCATGGCAAAAGACCCTATTAAGAAAGCAGAAAACGGAACTTATTATTTTAGAGCAAACTTAGGTTTTCATCCGATTACCGGAAAACAGATTCAGAAATACAAAAGCGGATTCAAGACAAAAAAGGAAGCTAGAGAAGCATATTCAAAGCTTATGCTGACATCCACAGAGGAATTAACGGAAAAGAAACAGCAGCTATCCTTTCAACAGTTCATTGAAGAAACTTACCTGCCTTGGTATAAAACACAGGTAAAGGAAAGTACCTATCTGAACCGCCGTTCTACCATTCAGAAGCATTTTTCATACTTTTACAAAATGACGGTGGATGAGATAGAACCCATTAACGTCCAGAACTGGCAGCTTGAACTCGCAAAAGAATTTAGTCCAAACTATATCCGTATTGTACAAGGTATGCTCTCTATTGCCTTTGACAGAGCAGTTGTTCTCGGTCTTGCAAAGAAAAATCCGTCACGAATGATAGGAAACATCAAGAGCAAGAAAACAAAAGTGGATTTCTGGACACTGGATGAATTTCAAAAGGTAATTTCCCTGCTCTACAAGGGCGATTATTACGAACATTACCTTTTCATTTCATACTGGCTCCTGTTTATGACTGGAATGAGAATCGGAGAAGCCGCAGCCCTGCAATGGTCGGACATCAACTTTGAAACCGGACTTTTAAGTATAACGAAAACGCTGTACTATAAAACAATGGACGAATACAAATTTGTGGAACCAAAGACACAAGCCAGTATTCGCACTATCTATATTGACACAGATACCATCAAAGAATTAAAAGCATGGCAGGAAGTACAGCAAAAGGTTTTAAATGACTGTGACCTTGTACTAAGCTATAATGGGATTCCCACCAGTAAGCACACCCTCCCACGGGCTTTAGAAAAACTTGCTGGATTGGCAGGCGTACACCGTATCAAGATTCATGCACTCAGACATTCCCATGCTTCCCTGCTCATCAGTATGGGAGAAAATCCTTTATTGATTAAAGAACGTCTGGGGCATGAAAAGATACAGACCACGTTAGGAACCTATGGACATTTATATCCCAACACCAACGTGGAAGTTGCCAAAAAATTAACTGGCGTTCTCACTTATACTCCGGCAACAACCAGTGTTGCCGATTACACCAGCAATCAGCATACAGCAATCTATCACAGAGCCATTGAATAAAAAAATGCAATCAAAATGCAATTCTAAAAGGAAAGAGCCTCAAAACCCTTGAAAATAAAGGCTTTGAAGCTCTGCTCCAACTATTCAAACTCAATCGTACCCGGCGGCTTGCTGGTCAGGTCATAGAATACGCGGTTAACGCCCTTAACTTCGTTAATAATGCGGTTCATAACTTTATTCAGTACTGCATACGGAATCTCAGCAGATTCGGCTGTCATGAAGTCGATAGTCTTCACTGCGCGGAGCGCTACAGCGTAATCATAAGTTCTGAAGTCACCCATAACGCCTACACTTCGCATATTTGTCAGTGCTGCAAAATACTGGTTCGGCATCCATGAAGGATCTTCACCATGTTCTTTCTTATACTCAGCTGCAGCATTGTCTAACTCTTCACGATAAATGAAATCTGCATCCTGTACAATACGAACCTTCTCTGCAGTAACTTCACCGATAATACGGATTCCAAGTCCCGGTCCCGGGAATGGCTGACGGAATACCAGTCTCTCCGGAATTCCAAGCTCCAGACCTGCTTTACGAACCTCATCCTTGAAAAGGTCGCGGAGCGGTTCGATGATTTCCTTGAAATCAACGAAATCCGGAAGTCCGCCTACATTGTGGTGAGATTTGATCACTGCGGACTCTCCGCCCAGACCACTCTCTACAACGTCTGGATAAATAGTTCCCTGTGCCAGGAAATCTACCGCACCAATCTTCTTGGCCTCTTCTTCAAAAATACGGATAAATTCTTCACCGATAATCTTACGTTTTGCTTCAGGCTCTGTAACACCTGCCAGCTTGTCATAGTATCTCTGCTGTGCATTGACGCGGATAAAGTTCAGGTCAAACTGACCGTTTGGTCCGAATACACCCTCAACCTCATCTCCCTCATCTTTACGAAGAAGACCATGATCTACAAATACACAGGTAAGCTGCTTGCCGATTGCTCTGGAAAGAAGTCCTGCTGCAACGGAAGAGTCAACACCACCTGACAGGGCAAGGAGAACTTTTCCATCTCCGACCTTCTCGCGGATTTCTCTGATAGTATGCTCAACAAAGGCATCCATTTTCCAGTCTCCGGCACATCCGCATACACCAAGTACGAAGTTTGAAAGCATCTTCTTTCCTTCTACTGTATGAAGCACTTCCGGATGGAACTGGATCGCATACAGCTTCTTCTCCTCATTCTGTGCAGTTGCTACCGGACAGTCTGCTGTGTGAGCAGCAATCTCAAATCCTGGTGCAACCTGGGAAATGTAATCTGTGTGGCTCATCCAGCAGATTGTTTTGTCAGATACGTCTTTGAAGATTTTGGAATCTGTCTTATCTACCAGAACCTCTGTCTTTCCATATTCGCTCACATCTGCTTTCTCAACTTTTCCGCCCAGAACATGCATCATAAGCTGTGCGCCATAGCAAAGTCCCAGAACAGGAATACCAAGCTCAAATAATTCTTTATTGCATGTAGGTGAATCTGCCTCATAGCAGCTGTTCGGACCACCGGTAAGGATGATTCCCTTAGGATTCATTGCCTTGATTTTCTCAAGATCGGTCTTGTATGAATAGATTTCGCAGTATACGTTACATTCTCTCACACGTCTGGCAACCAGCTGATTGTACTGACCGCCGAAATCCAGTACGACGACTGTTTCTCTTTTCATGTTTTCCTCCTTGTTTCTCATTATTTGTAACTGTAAAGATATTGAACCGTTACCATTGAATTTTATTATAAATTACAGTTCGGATTTTTACAATGCTTATTTTCAGTTTTCCACCTTGTGTTTTCTTCCTGCCAGTTTATAAGTTTTTTAGAATTTAATCACGTTTTTTTCAACAGTCCATCACATTTTGCTCACAAATTCCCTGTATATTAATAAGCAAATAAAGCAAATGCTTTACAAACAGGTTGCAAATGCTTTTTCACATAGATTTTTAACTTTTTTCTTTTTCATACTTATGCCGGGCCGCAAGGTCCGGCCCTCCTTCTTTTTACAGACCTTTTCAGGTCTTTTTCTTTTTTTATAAGTTTTTTAGAATTTAATCACAATTTCTTCAACAGTCCATCACATTTTGCACACATTTTCCCTGTATATTAATAAGCAAATAAAGCAAACGCTTTATTTATAATAAAACTTTTTCTTTTTCATACTTGCCGGATCGCAAGATCCGGCACTCCTTCTTTTAAAATGTGAAATCCCGCTCACAGTAAGACACAACTGTGAGCGGGATTTTTGTGTTACCGCAGAGAACTAGTGTGCCGACAAGTTGATTCTTGAAACAATCTTGCAGGATAAATTTTCTTATTTCAAGGCGGAGGAAGGAGGCGTAGCGGTGGCTACGGCGACCGACGACAACGCGGAAATAAGAAATTTAGACGCAAGATTGTTCGAGAAATCAACTTGTTGGCACACTAGCTTGATTCGGTTAAATTCCCATTGTAAGAATCTCCATCAGTACCCCAAGCAATGACGGATTCAAATTCATGGATACCAGAACTGGCACTGCCTCTGTACCCAGCTCTTTCACTACTTTATAAACGTCTGTCTTCTGTGCATAGGTAATCTGTGCTTTTTCCAGAATCTCATAGACCTCTTCTGCATAGTCTCTCTGATAAACAGCTGCATCTGCCGCAAAAGTAACCTTCACCTGTGCATCTGCCGGCACATCCTTGAGGATCACTATTGTTCCATGAAGCTTCTTATCCTCTGCGAACTCTGCATCCTTATATACCTGTCCGTTTACAGTAACCTCCTGCGGTTTGTCCTGAATGTTGCAGAAGCGGATCTTCCAGGAACGTTTCTGCGGGATCACTGCTGTATTTCCCTGTGCAGCTTCTACAATAAATACTGTTCCATTCTCATCTGCAGTCTTCGTCATTCTGGTGGATACCCAATTCTCATCCAGGTCTTCCGGTGTGTCCCCACCGTCTTCCCAGAGTACAAATTCTCCTGATTCTCCAGGATATACAAGTACTTCCAGTTTCTCAGGATTCTCAATGGAATTATCATATCCTTCCATGTCCTTCAGTGGAATGATGCTGCCTTCACGCACAAGTACCGGCATCTCATAAATATCTCTCCAGAGATCCACTTTTCTGCCGCCCTTATATGCTCTTCCGTTAAAGAAATCATACCAGATTCCCTGCGGAATCCATGTCTTTGCGCCTGCAAGTCCTGTTACCGGATCCAGCTTATCTGTGATTGGAGATACCATCATCTCTGTGCCGAAATAATAGTTGTTCGGTACTTCATAGGTTTCCTCACGCTCCGGCTCCAGATAATACATCGGCTGTACCAGCGGCAGTCCCGCTCTGCTTGCACGACGGTTCATGGTGTAAAGATACGGAACCAGCTTATGACGCAGTTTCAGGAAATTCTTCATTACTGTTTCTACAATCTGGTTGTATTTCCACGGTTCTTTTCCATTAAACGGGTTATCTGTGCTGTGCAGACGATTCATTGGTGAAAAGACTCCAAGCTGTACCCACCTTGCAGTGAGCTCGTCGTCTCTGTATCCAAACATATGTCCACCGATATCATGACTCCACCATCCAAAACCGATGTTGCTGGCATTTGCTGTGAAATATGGCTGGAATTTCAGACTCTCCCAGGTAATGAACGTATCACCGGAAAAACCAACCGGGTATCTGTGGCTTCCTGGACCTGCATATCTTGAGAAAGTCAGCGCACGTTTTCCTTTCCACTTGCTGTCCAGATAGTGATAGTGGTTCAGCATCCAGAGCGGATCCAGTCCCGGAACCTTGGTTACAGTTCCCTGCTGCCAGTCAAGCCACCAGAAGTCTACTCCCTCTTCTTCCATCGGATGATGCAGTTCCTCAAAATATGTCTCAATGAATTTCGGATCTGTCATATCAAAAAGTACCGGTTCCTTACTTGCAGGATCAATTCCCATCTTCTCTGCAACTCTCGGATAGGCTTCTTCATAAGCACGCACTCCATCTGCCGGATGTACGTTCAGTGTGATCTTATATCCATGTTTGTGTAGCCAGTCCATAAATTCAGGCGGATTGGGGAAAAACTTCTTATTCCAGGTATATCCTGTCCATCCGCTTCCATATACAGGAGGTACATCCTCTACCAGATGCCAGTCCATATCTACAACTGCAACAGAAAATGGCACTTCTTCTTTCTCAAAACGCTCTACCAGTTCTTTGTACTCTGTCTCTGTATATTTATGATATCTGCTCCACCAGTTTCCGAACGTATATCTTGGAAGCAGAGGTGTTTTTCCACATAATCTGTAAAAATCCTGCAGACATTCCACATATCTGTGACCATATCCAAAGAAATAAAAGTCTGCTCTGTTTCCCTGACGTGGCTCTACCATTCCATCTTCGCCCATAGCCATTGTGTGGGAATCATCCAGCACTGAAAAACCGTTTCTGGACATAATTCCATGACTCAGCGGAATCTCACCGTCTGCTTCATCCAGGGTTCTGGCTGTTCCCAGCAGATCTTTTGGTTCATCACCATAATGCCACACGCGCTCGCTGGCTTTTCCACCCGCTACACGTATCATCAGACCGCTTGGAGAAAATTTCTGTCTGTCATAGTGGATTTCCAGGTCTTTGGTGTAAATATGTAATTCCTCACCGCCATCGCTCACCCTGAATTCCGGCACCGGGAAATCACGATTGCATACCATCTGTGTTGCTCTGTCCTCAAATCCTCCGTCTTCGCTGTACTCAAAACGGATCAGGGCAGTTGTCAACATTGTAATCCTGAAATGATCGCCCACGATCACAGCTTCCTTTCTGCATACAGGATTACCTTCCAGCACAAATTTCTTTAAGTTCATAAAAGCTTTTCCTCCTTTACATCAACAACAGTTGTAACAGCTGCTTTTATGTCTATTTTAATCTTCTGCAGTCTGATTGACAACGCCTTTTTTCAGCTACTGAACATTTATATGACATATACTTGTGATATTATTTTCTAGAACGTGTCTGAAAGATGCTTTACGCAAGATGTGCGTCACAATTTGCAGGAGATTTTGGGAATGATTTTCCAAACACACTCTAAAGCAGCTGCCGAAGAGGACGAATGATAATCCTGAGCACACCGTAGTATAACTTCTTTTTCCGATTCAACACTTTCCCCTGGTACTTTGCGCCTTCGGTTTCCTGACCGTTTGCAAGTACCTCTTTGCTTTTTTCCATATAATCTGATTCTGTTTCGTGAATCTGCTGATTCAGTTTTTCGCTGTCAATTACCAGCATCAGTTCCGTATCCAGATAAGTACTTCGCATATCCAGATTATAGGAACCTACTACTGACAGACGGTCATTTATCAGCACAGCTTTTGTATGAACCGGATAATCATTCATCAGTTCATACACATCTGCCCCTGTTTCCAGAATTTTCTTTTTCTGATTAAGATAATCTGTACAGCCCCATGGATTAGAGCCTTTTTCCACTGCATTCAGCACGATCTGAAGCTTTGCATGATCTGAAATCCCCTGCAATACATCATACATGTAACCATTACAGATCACATAAGGAGTCTGTATTATTACATGATCTGCATTTTCAGTAAGATACTGAATTGTCTGGAGAACCTGCGGTGTTTTTCGTCCCGCCTTAATTCCATTATTGATCAGAGTGATCTTGTTTGCTTCTATCGTATCCTTTTCCCATGCACTGTAGGTTTCTATATCATTGTACCTTTTCAGCAGAGATATGTAAATTTCTTCCATGTGCCGGTATGCATCCGTATATCTGGAAGATTGTTTGCCTTTTTTAATGCTCACACAGCTTTCCTTCCATATTTTATGGAAATAATCCTCAAGCTGGTTCAGAGACTCTCCCTGTCCTTCTGATGTATCATACACCAGGATATCTCTGTCTTCATTAATGCCTTTTGTCTGATTTCCCAGAAAGATATCATTGCTGTTGCGTCCGCCCAGCAGATACATTTTCTCATCCACGATCAGATATTTATCATGCATGCGATAATTCACCTTAAACAGATTGACCGGTGTCACCGGATTGTAAACTCCCACTTCCACATTCTCATATGATGCCAGAGCCTGGAAATCGCTGCTTCCAGCCAGAAACAGTTGCTGATAAATTCCATCGATCAATAACTGAATCTTCACACCTCTTGCCGCAGCGCAATTCAATGCGGCAAGAATTTTAGTGCCATTATCATCCGCGCGTAAGTCAAAGGTAGACAGTACAATGCTCTCCTTCGCAGTGCCAATCATACGAAGCCTCCACAAAAGTGCCTCTTCATTATCGTCAATGCAGCAAATCCTTTCCGTTCCTTCTGTCTCTGATATAAATTCTGTTTCTCTCAGACTTTCCACATATTTTTCGTCCGGTTTCCTGCAAAAAAGAGGTGAAAGTACATTTACCAGCACCACGATCAGCAGGAAAAGGCAAAATATTTTTCCTGTTCTTTTTAGTATTTTTTTCATTCGATACCGTAACCTCCTTTGACCAGACCGGAACCCAGATATTTGACTTATTCCTCTTCTTTCGACAATACACTGAGTATAGAGTATAACATAATCAGAAGCCATAGTGCATCTTTTGATACGAAAAGCGTTAAAATCTTTTCACAAACCCTTTTCTTTTTCTTGCAATGTCTTATATGTTTCCGACTTATAAAAATTCAATGTCATCAACTCTTTCCAACAGGGAGGGATTTCAATGTTATCAGGATGGTTTGTATAACGTGTGATGACTGGTTATAAAGAGAGTTTATCTGCATCTTGCACAGCAGTCTTCTCTCCTGCATGAAGATACTTACCAGCTTGACCCTGTGTTCTTCAAGCGCTATCAGTAGCATAAAATATTTTTTGCTTTCCGTAAAACATAAAAAACACCGTCCCCGCGGCAATCGCATTGTCCGCAAAAACAGTGTTCTTAGTGCGCCTTCAGGGGTTCGAACCCTGGACACCCTGATTAAGAGTCAGGTGCTCTACCAACTGAGCTAAAGGCGCATATTCTTTTGTTCTTTTCTCTGTGGTGAAGTTTTGCATCACCCTCAACGCAAGTGATATTATATATAATAGTCGTTTAAATGTCAATAGGTTTTTTCAAAAAAAATCAGATTTTTTTCTATTTCATTTATTTTTCCTTTTTTTCGTCGTTTTGGGACATTTTGTTAAGTGTTTTATTGACCTCTTCTGCGGATTTCCGCAGGCGGCTGAAGGTATTATCAAAGTTTTTGTGTTCATAGCGGAATTGTAGCATTTTATTATGGAAAGAACTTTTTCGTTTCACCGGCTGACTCCTTCGGGGCGCGAAGCGCCCCGAAATTTTCTTATACTATAATATGCACTGCCAGCCACAATAGATAATCAAATGAATAATCGCAATCCACTTCACTACGGAATTGCCATAAACCAGATGATTGCTCTGCTTTTTTATCTGTGACACCCTCTGGAAATCACCATCTTACAGATTGGATTTCCCATAGAAGAAAATTTCTCTTCATATTCTGTCATAACATTTCCCTGTACCATCTCTTCATTATGATGCAGATCAAAGGTAGAAGCTTCCAGATTCCATCCGGCTTCCTCCACTTCTTCCAGGGAAAATTCAAACAGTTCCTTATTATCTGTCTTGAATTCCACTTTTCCATCCTGAACCAGAATCTGGTCGTAACGTGCCAGGAATTCTCTGGATGTCAGGCGACGTTTTGCATGGCGGGCTTTTGGCCATGGATCGGAAAAGTTCAGATAAATCTTATCTACTTCACCTTTCTCAAAGATTTCCGGCAGAAGTCTGGCATCCACTCTCATAAAAAATAAATTAGAATAAACCTCTCCATTCTCCTCCAGTTCTTCTCTCTTCTGCAATGCGCGAAGAAGAACGCTGTCATACATCTCGATTCCTATATAATTGATATCCGGATGCAGCCGGGCCAGATCCATAAGAAATCTTCCTTTTCCCATCCCTACTTCAATATGAAGAGGCTGCTTTTTCACAAAAACCTCCCCCCAGTGTCCTTTCTTTGTCTGTGGTTCCTGCACCACATAAGGGCTCTCCAGAATTGCATCCTGAGCTCCCGGAATATTTCTTAATCTCATAAAAATCTCCTGTTCCTTTTCTTATATCTCCAGAGCGTGTTTGAAAAATGCTTTACGCAAGATGTGCGTGCAATTTCCTGCCACCAATAAACTACCATACCATACTCCTAACGTCAATTACATCCCGGACAGATATTCGCAGGAGATTTCTTTAACTTGTCTAAAAAATAACAATTTTTTTCTTTCTGAAAAAAATTTAGATGGTTTTTTTAAACAAAAGGGTGTATGATATCTAACAGATATTACTATTTTTCACATAGTAAATCTGGTTTTTTTGTAAAATTTTGACAACTAGGGAGGTTGAAGATGGAGCAGATACTTAACAAATTATCTGAAATCGAGCTTACAGCCCAACGCATCATGGAAGACTGCGACCGGCAAAAGCAACAGCTTTCTGAAGAGGCAGAACAGAAATGTAAAAATTATGACGAGCAGCTGGAGACCCGGACAGCAGAGCAGATTCGACGGATCCGTCAGCAACTGGAAGAAGAAAAAGATTCCCGCCTGGCACAGTTACGTGCAGATACAGACGCTACCTTTTCTTCACTGGATACTCATTACGAACAGCAGCACTCACAACTTTCCAGAGAATTGTTTGAGAAAATACTGGCTATGTAAAGAGCTGTCTCAAACGCTAAACAACATCAGGAAAGGAAGTGAAAAACAATGGGAGGCGTACTCTCCTACAGCGGACTTTCCACGAAAATCCGCGCAATGCAGAGCAGGCTTACTACCATGGATCAGTTCGAGGAAATCCTCCAACTCTCCGATGTCACGCAGGTAGCCGCCTATCTGAAGCGAATGCCGGAATACTCTTCCAGGTGGGATGCACTGGATGAAAATACCCTGCACCGTGGCCAGATTGAGAAGCTTCTGAAGAAATCCATATTCCAGAATTTCTCCAGAATTTATCACTTTGCCAACCCGGAACAGCGTAAATTTCTGGATCTGTATTCCAAGCGATATGAAATCCGTGTACTGAAGGAAGTCATGACAAATATCTTCGATCACCGCGACACGGATCCTGTAGATGTTTCTCCGTACCGTGAATTTTTCCGTCTGCATTCCAATATTGATGTAGACCGGATCACTACCTGTTCCACCATGGAGGAACTGATTTCCTGCCTCAAAGGAAACGAATTTTACATCCCGCTTTCGAAGATCCAGGAGCATGAAACAGCACTTCTCTTCGACTATGGTATGGCACTGGATCTGTACTATTTTACCCAGATCTGGAACATCCGTAAGAAGCTGTTTAAAGGTAAAGATCTGGAAGAGATTACCTGCACTTACGGCGAGAAATTTGATATGCTGAACCTGCAGTTTATCCAGCGTTCCAAAAGGTATTACAACATGGATCCGGCAAGTATTTATGCCCTGCTGATCCCTGTAAATTATAAGTTAAAGAAAGAAGAGATCACAGCTTTGGTGGAAGCACCTTCATACGAAGAAGGTCGAAGAATTTTCCAGAAAACATGGTACGGAAACAAATATGAACAGCTTACCGTAGCCAATCTGGAAGAATTCTACAACCACATCCACCGCTCAATCCTTGAGAAGGAATCCCACAGAAATCCATATTCTGTAGCAGTGATCTATTCTTATCTGTATAACAAGGAACACGAAGTAAACCGCCTGACTATCGCCATTGAATGCGTACGTTACGGTGTGCAGCATGATGAAGCCATGCGTTATATTTGCAACAGTTGATTTCTATATGGCGCATAACTGAATAACTGCTTCGCAGTTTAAAGAACATTAACCAGGAGGTGAATTTATGATTGAGAAAATGAAGTTCCTGAGCATTACCGGTCCTAAGACCGATATTGACAGAGTGGTAAACACCTATCTTTCCAAGTACGAAATTCATCTGGAAAATGCCCTTTCCGAGCTGACCGCAGTAGAGAGTCTTTCTCCGTTTATGGAAATCAATCCATATAAGGAAGCACTCTCTACTGCCAACAGTTTCTATGATGAACTGGCAGATCCGGAGAAGATTTCTGCCAAACCCATGGATACTGAACAGGCTTTAAATACAATCCGCCGGATTCAGTCTGATTATCAGGAACTAAGCAATAAACGTGCTGATCTGGAAAGTCAGCTTGCAGCTCTGGATGAATCTCTGCGAGTGATCCGCCCGTTCAGAAATATTAATTACAATATTTCCTCAATCCTGAAATTCCAGTTCATCCACTTCCGTTTCGGAAGGATTGAGAAGGAATATTACCAGAAATTTGAAAAGTATATTTACGAAAATCTGGACACAATTTTCATTAAATGTGATGAAGATGACCAGTATGTCTGGGGTCTGTATTTTGTCCCGGAGCACGAAGCCCAGAAAGTAAAAGCCGTCTATTCTTCCATGCACTTCGAGCGTATTTATATGCCGGATACTTATGAGGGAACAGCAAAAGAAGCTTTCGAACAACTGACTGAAACACGCAACAGAGCTGCTGCTGATCTGGCATCTGCCGATCAGAAAAAAGCAGATTTTCTTCTTAGAAACCAGAAAGATATTGTTGCCTCCCGCAATGCTATCGCACAGCTTTCCGGTAACTTTGATGTGCGCAGACTTGCAGCATGTACACATGGGGATAAAGACGTTTTCTATATCTTATGTGGATGGATGACAGAGAAAGATGCCCATTCTTTCCAGAATGATATCAAAGACGACAGCCGCATTTTCTGTATTATTGACGGTGAAGAGGACGAACATCTGAAGCCAGGTATACACCAGCAGCCGCCAACGAAACTGAAGAACCCGAAACTGTTTAAACCATTTGAAATGTACATCAAAATGTATGGTCTTCCGGCCTATAACGAGATGGATCCAACATGGTTTGTGGCACTGACTTATTCCTTTATTTTCGGTGCAATGTTCGGTGATGTGGGGCAGGGATTGCTGCTCTTTATCGGTGGTTTCCTGCTTTATAAATTCAAACATATCACACTGGCAGGCATTATCAGTTGTGCAGGTGTGTTCTCCACAATCTTCGGATTTATGTTCGGAAGTATCTTCGGATTCGAAGATGTGATACCAGCCCTGTGGCTTCGCCCGATGAACAATATGATGTCAGTTCCGTTTATCGGAAAGCTGAATACAGTATTTATTGTTGCCATTGGTTTTGGTATGTGCCTGATCCTTTTATGTATGGTATTTAACATCCTGAATGCCTGGAAAGCCGGAGATGTAGAACACATCTGGTTTGATACAAACTCAGTAGCCGGTCTGGTATTCTACGGCTCTGCAGTTGTCTCCATTGCACTTATACTGAATGGCAAAACACTTCCCGGCGGAATCGTACTGTTTATCATGTTCGGCGTACCATTGATCCTGATCTTTTTGAAAGAGCCACTTACAGCCCTCATTGAGAAGAAATCAGAATTTATGCCAAAAGAGAAGGGAATGTTCGTTGTACAGGGACTTTTTGAAATGTTTGAAGTCCTGTTAAGCTACTTCTCCAATACCCTTTCTTTCGTCCGTATCGGAGCTTTCGCAGTCAGCCATGCAGCGATGATGGAAGTCGTTCTCATGCTTGCAGGCGCAGAAAGCGGAAACCTGAACTGGATAGTAGTAGTTCTGGGAAACCTTTTTGTATGTGGTATGGAGGGCCTGATCGTCGGTATCCAGGTGCTTCGTCTGGAATATTATGAAATGTTCAGCCGCTTCTACAAAGGTACAGGACGTAAATTTGAGCCGTTCCGCTCTGTAAAATAGACAGAAAGATCATCAGAAATTATACTATTTTCATTTATATATCATCCTCGGGAAACCCATATCTGTCGGTCAGCCAGATATTCAAAGCCGAATAAATATGATATATATGAACAGCAAAATCAAGAACTAAGAGGAGATTTAATTATGACAACAATCGCACAGATCATTTTAGCAATCGCACTGGTACTCAGCATCATTCTTCCATTTGGCTACTATCTCATCGGTGAAAAAAACCGCGGACGTTACAAAACAGCTCTCGGTGTAAACGCATTCTTCTTCTTTGGAACCATGCTTATCGCCATTGCAGTTATGTTCACAGGTGCTTCTTCCGTACAGGCTGCTGCAGGCTCTGAAGGCACACTTGCAACAGGTATGGGTTATATCGCAGCAGCTCTTGTAACAGGTCTTTCCTGTATCGGTGGTGGTATTGCCGTTGCCAGTGCGGCAAGCGCAGCCTTAGGCGCTATCAGCGAGGATCAGAGTATCCTTGGTAAATCCCTTATTTTCGTAGGTCTTGCAGAAGGTGTTGCCCTTTATGGACTGATCATCTCCTTCATGATCCTGGGACAGTTATAAGATGCAGATGTTTTTGATCAGCGACAATATCGATACCTACACAGGGATGAGACTGGCAGGTGTAGAGGGCGTGGTCGTACACACACATGATGAATTAAAAGATGCTTTGCAGAAAGCTATCTCCAATAAAGAAATCGGAATCATACTCCTGACCGAGAAATTCGGCCGGGAGTTTCCCGAAATTATAGATGATGTAAAGCTTCATCACAAGACCCCTCTGATTATCGAAATTCCCGACAGGCACGGTACTGGCCGCAAACCGGATTTTATCACTTCATATGTGAATGAAGCTATTGGTTTAAAACTGTAAAACAGTTACCAATAGTAAATCTAATGTTACTGTTCACACACCACTATCTCGAGACATACAAGCCAAAATCCCATTGCCACAGGCAATCTGGAATGAATTTTGGCTACGTTACTGTGAACGGAGTGAACAGTTACAATCTAAATATTACAGGCAGGTGTTAACATGACAATTGATGAAAAACTCAGCCATTTTTATGATATCACTGTAGAGGAAGCCCACGAAAAAGCTGCCGCCATTCTCGATGAGCATAAATCGGCTCTGGAGAAAATGACAGAAGAACACAAAACTCTCAGTGAAGAAAACGCCCAGACACAGATCAAAGCGGAAACTGCCAGCGCCCGACGTGAAATAAACAAGGCTCTCTCCGCAGAACAGCTCACGATCAAGCGTGACTGGACCAGAAAACAAAACGAATTAAAAGAGAAAATTTTCTCCGAAGTAAAAGGACTTCTGGAATCCTTTACCAAAACTCCGGAGTATGAGAACTATTTAACTGCTAAGATCAAAGAAGCTCTGGATTTCGCGGGAAATGATGAGATTACCATCTATCTCTCTCCGGAGGACAGATCTCTTGCAGAGAAACTTCAGCATACAACAGGTACTGCTATCCAGCTTGCAAAGGACTCTTTTCTTGGCGGTATCCGCGCTACGATTCCTCAGAAAAACATCCTGATCGATCACTCTTTTGCAGGAAATTTTGAGGCAGCATACAAAGAATTCAAGTTTGACGGAGGACCAGAACATGAGTAATACAGGTATTATCTACGGTGTCAACGGCCCCGTCATTTATCTGAAGGGCGACAGCGGATTTAAGATTTCCGAGATGGTCTATGTAGGTCCGGAACATCTGGTAGGTGAGATCATCGGCCTGAAGAAAGGCATGACCACCGTACAGGTTTTCGAGGAGACTACAGGACTGAAACCGGGCGATACAGTTACAGGAACCGGAGATGCCATTTCTGTACTTCTGGGACCTGGAATCATCCACAATATTTTTGATGGTATCCAGCGCCCTCTGGAAGAGATTGCCAAAGCCTCAGGCAAATATATTTCACGAGGTGTCAGCGTTGATTCTCTTGACACAGAAAAGAAATGGAACACTCACATCATAGTAAAAGAAGGAGATGTTGTAGGTCCCGGCTCTGTTATCGCAGAAACTCAGGAAACAGACTCCATTCTCCATAAATCCATGGTTCCTCCGAATCTTACAGAAGCCACAGTTATCCACGCGGCATCTGACGGAGCATACACCATTCTGGAACCGATCGTAACCATTCAGTTCGCAGACGGAACCACCAAAGATCTGGCACTTGCACAGAAATGGCCGATCCGTATCCCGAGACCAACCCACAAACGTTTCCCCGCAAGCGTCCCGCTTGTCACAGGCCAGCGTATCCTGGACACTCTTTTCCCTATCGCAAAGGGCGGTACAGCCGCTGTTCCGGGAGGTTTCGGTACAGGTAAGACCATGACTCAGCATCAGATTGCAAAATGGTCTGACGCAGACATTATCATCTACATTGGATGCGGAGAACGTGGAAACGAGATGACTCAGGTTCTGGAAGATTTCAGTAAACTGATCGACCCGAAATCCGGAAACCTGATGATGGACAGAACCACATTGATCGCCAATACTTCCAACATGCCGGTTGCGGCGCGTGAAGCTTCTATTTATACAGGTGTAACTCTTGCGGAATATTACCGGGATATGGGTTACGACGTAGCTATCATGGCAGACTCCACTTCCCGTTGGGCAGAAGCTCTTCGAGAACTGTCCGGCCGTCTGGAGGAAATGCCTGCAGAGGAAGGTTTCCCTGCATATCTGGCATCCAAGCTGTCCGCATTCTATGAACGTGCAGGAATGATGCAGAACTTAAACGGAACCGAAGGCTCTGTCTCCATTATCGGAGCAGTTTCTCCACAGGGTGGTGACTTCTCAGAACCTGTCACACAAAACACCAAACGTTTCGTCCGCTGCTTCTGGGGACTGGACAAATCCCTTGCCTATGCCCGTCACTTCCCGGCAATCCACTGGCTCACCAGCTACAGTGAATATCTGGAAGACCTGACTCCATGGTACAGAGAACATGTTTCCCCGAAATTTGTAGCAGACAGGAATCAGCTCATGGCAATCCTGAATCAGGAGAGCTCCCTGATGGAGATCGTCAAGCTGATCGGAAGCGACGTTCTTCCGGATGACCAGAAACTGACGCTGGAAATTGCCAGAGTCATCCGTCTGGGCTTCCTCCAGCAGAACGCTTTTCACGCAGAAGACACCTGCGTACCAATGGAAAAACAGTTTAAAATGATGGAAACGATCCTCTATCTTTATGAAAAATGCCGTGCACTCATCAACCGTGGAATGCCGGTTTCCGTACTGAAAGAGGGGAACAACATTTTTGAAAAAATTATTTCCATTAAATATGATGTGGCAAATAATCAGCTTGATAAATTCGACCAATACAAGCAGGACATTGATACTTTCTATGATAACATAATGGAAAAAAACGGCTGATGCCGGAACAGTTACATTCATAGCCATAACCGGCTATGAGTCGTAACAGAGAGGAGAAGTTTATGGCAATTGAATATTTAGGCTTAAGCGAAATAAACGGACCTCTGGTGGTCCTGGAAGGCGTCAAGAATGCCTCCTATGAGGAAATCGTTGAATTTCACATGGATGACGGGACTCGCAAGATCGGCCGTATTATTGAGATTTATGAGGACAAGGCTGTTATCCAGGTTTTTGAAGGAACAGACGGTATGTCCTTAGGCAACACCCATACCCGGCTGACCGGACGTCCCATGGAGATCGGGCTTTCCCCGGAAATCCTCGGACGAACCTTTAACGGTATCGGACAGCCCATCGACGGTCTGGGGGACATCACCCCGGATGTAAAATTAAACATCAATGGTCTGCCACTGAACCCGGTAGCACGTGAATATCCCCGAAACTATATCAACACCGGTATTTCCGCAATCGACGGACTGACCACCCTGATCCGAGGACAGAAGCTTCCGATCTTTTCCGGAAATGGTCTTCCACACGACAAGCTGGCTGCACAGATCGTACAGCAGGCTTCTCTGGGAGAGGACTCTGATGAAGATTTTGCCATTGTTTTCGCAGCAATGGGTGTCAAATATGACGTAGCGGAATTTTTCCGCCGTACCTTCGAGGAAAGCGGTGCTGCAGACCATGTAGTTATGTTCCTGAATCTTGCAAATGATCCGGTTGTTGAACGTCTTCTTACACCGAAGATCGCCCTCACTGCCGCAGAGTATCTTGCTTTTGAAAAAGGAATGCACATCCTGGTCATCCTGACAGACATCACATCCTTCTGCGAGGCCATGCGAGAGGTTTCCTCCTCCAAAGGTGAGATTCCGTCCCGTAAAGGTTATCCGGGTTATCTGTACAGTGAGCTTGCAACCCTGTACGAACGTGCAGGTATCGTAAAAGGCAAACCGGGTTCCGTAACCCAGATCCCGATCCTGACCATGCCAAACGATGATATCACTCACCCAATCCCTGACCTTACCGGTTATATCACCGAAGGTCAGATTGTTCTGGACAGACAGCTTCATGGACAGGCAATCTATCCGCCTATTAACGTACTGCCATCTCTTTCCCGTCTGATGAAGGACGGTATCGGTGAAGGCTATACAAGAGCAGACCATCAGGACGTGGCAAATCAGCTTTTCTCCTGCTATGCAAAGGTTGGAGATGCCAGAGCCCTTGCTTCCGTTATCGGTGAGGATGAGCTTTCCCCGCTGGATAAACGCTATCTGGTATTTGGTAAAGCCTTTGAGAGTGAATTTGTCGGCCAGTCCGAAACCGAGAACCGAAGCATCACCGAAACCCTGGATAAGGGCTGGGAGCTTCTGGGACTTCTTCCGAAAGAAGAGCTCGACCGAATTGATACGAAGATCCTCGACAAGTACTATCACGAAACAGTACGCTAAAAGAAGCGAGGTGATTACATGGATCCGAATACCTTTCCCACCAAGGGAAACCTGATACTTGCAAAGAACTCACTGAAGCTTTCCCGTCAGGGCTATGAACTGATGGACAAAAAGCGTAACATCCTGATTCGTGAAATGATGGAGCTGATCGATCAGGCAAAGGATATCCAGACACAGATTGATGTGACTTTCCGCACTGCCTATACAGCACTGCAGAAAGCCAATATGGAGATTGGTATCGCCTTTGTCCAGCAGATTGCGTGTACGGTTCCTGTCGAGAACTCTATACGCATTAAAACCCGAAGTGTTATGGGTACGGAAATTCCTCTGGTGGAATATGACAAAACCACTAACACTCCCACCTATGCCTACTACAGCACAAAGATGTCTCTGGACGAAGCCAAGGCTGCCTTTGAAAAGGTAAAAGAGCTGTCCATCCGCCTGTCCATGGTGGAAAATGCAGCCATCCGCCTTGCAGCCAATATCAAGAAAACTCAGAAACGTGCCAATGCTCTGAAGAATATCACTATTCCGAAGTACGAGGCACTGACCAAAGATATCCAGAATGCACTGGAGGAGAAAGAACGTGAGGAATTTACCCGTCTGAAAGTCATTAAACGGATGAAACAAAAATAGTATATATCAGAAATCAGCCGGATGAATATTTACTATTCATCCGGCTGATTTTATCTGACGTATGATAAAGATATCTATAGCAATCCTCGTAAATAATGCATTTAAGACAGTTCAGCAGAGTGCGAAAGACAAGGAAGATATCTGCAGGCGTGCTGACGCACGGCAAAGATATCTGACACAGGACTTCATGCTATGTGGATAATATCTGTGAAAAGTTATCCCCACCCGAATTCATTTTGTGCATTTCTCATCCACATCTGTCTCTCCTATGTGGAAATTTCCTGTTTCTGTCAAATGTATTCTTTTTTTCATTGTTGTTGTATTTTTTAGCAGAATATCTTTTTGAATATTCTGATTATTTTTATATATATTGTTATATTTTGTCTTTTTTGTACAATATTATATGTTTTTTAGAATATAAAAAAGTCAATAGATTTGTGGATTTTTTCGTCCAAAAATGTCGATTTATCATTTTACACAAAACATCTGTTTCTTTTTTCCTTATGTAAATCAAGTATTCCACACACATAAAATGTGGATAATGTGGATAACTTTGTGTATAACTTTAATTTACGGGATTTTTCAATAACCGGGTATGTGGATAGAGTGTGTATGACTTTATCCACTTTTCCCACCTCTCGACATTCTTTGTGCAATTTGTCGAATCATATAATTTTAGGCGTTACAGCTATTCCATGAACGTACCTACAGCTGCCGGCTTCTCATAATCATAATCGGAAATCTTGATTCCTGTAGCAGCATTGCTGGCATGGATAATCTTTCCATCTCCGATATAAAGTGCCACATGATCAATATATCCGCTTCCGTAGAATACCAGATCTCCCGGCTCAAGCTGGCTGATATTTTTCTTTGTGGAGGCCTCACACTGCGCTGCAGCCACACGTGGAAGACTGTAACCGAAATTGGCAAATACAGACATTACAAATCCTGAGCAGTCTGCACCGTTTGTAAGGCTTGTTCCGCCATAAACATAAGGATTTCCTTCAAACTGCAGCGCAAAGTTTACCACTTCCTGTCTCTTTGCCAGACGTTTCGCTTCTGCTTCTTCGGCAATTTTTTTCTTTGTATCCTCAACTGTCTGCTGAATACTCTCCAGTGCGGCTGTTTTTTCCTGCTCTGCCTTCTCAGAAGCCTTTTCCGCTTTCTCTACTCTTCGTTCTTCACGAATCTGAACTGCTTCCTCTTCTTTCGCAACAAACTCCTGTGTCTGTTCCTCTGTCTGCTTCGCCAGTGTACTTGCCAGAGCACTTACACTTCCTGTTCCATCAGAAAACGCTGATGCGCCATCATCAAACTGTGCTGCGCTTACACATACCCCCTGTGTCAGAACCACAGAGCTCATAATTGCTGCCATCAAAATTGTCTTTATTTTATTATTCATTTTACTAATCAACTCCTGTTATACATCGCTGTAAAATTATTACATTTTTATTACGTTTTGTTACGCATTTGTGTATGTTAACATAACATCCCAATTTTGTCAAATGAAAAAAGTGTGACGAGCATTTGGAATAAATTTTGGCTTGTATGTCTCGGGATTTTGGCATATTTATGCCAAAACACCTCGCGGGATAATGGTGTGTGAACAGTAATGATGTTACCGAAAGCATACTTCATGCCTTCCTTCAATAAGATAGTAAAAAGCAGATTCCGAGGTGGATATGCGTATTTATAAAAATATCCCTAAAAGAATCCTCAGCCTGTGTCTGGTCTTTGCCATTGGCATCAGCATGGGTGTTCTCTCCGACCACTTTGTTTCTGAAAACTCCCGTTTTCAGACCTTTACGGAAAAATTATTCCGGTCCGAAGTATGCAGCAATAACCTCACCCTTCACTACACTCTTGCACACCCTGAAAAAAAAGGTATCAGAAAGCCCGAGGCAACTCTTGGAACTGCACTTTCTGACCCGGCTAAGACCACCAGTCTCTGTCAGGAATATGAGAAAGAGCTGAAATCCTTTGCCTATTCCAGGCTCTCCGAAGAAAACCAGCTTACCTGTGATATGCTTCTTCTCTATTTTCACACCAGAGCCTCCCTTGGAAAAAACAGCGCCCTGGATGAGCCGCTAGGACCAGGCCTGGGTGTGCAGGCACAACTTCCCATTCTTCTGGCGGAATATACTTTCCGGACAAAAGAAGATATCTCTGATTATCTGAAACTTCTGAGTACCGTCAGACCATATTTTCAAAGTATTATAAAACTGGAAAAGCAGAAATCCCAGTCAGGGCTTTTCATGAGCGACACAACTCTGGACCGTATCCTGAAACAATGTCATTCTTTTGTCGCGAATCCTGATTCCAACTACATGGATGATATTTTCGCGCAGAAACTGAAAGCTTTCTCCAACCCTGCATTTAGCAGCGAAGATCAGAAAAAACTCTGTACATATCATCATAAACTGATCTTAACCGAAGTGATCCCTGCTTATCAGGAACTGGCAGACAGTCTGGAAAGTCTTCGCGGTACAGGCAAAAGCAGCCGGGGCCTGGCATTTTTTGAGGGTGGGCGTGAATATTACCTCTACCTGCTGCAAAGCCAGACAGGAACCTATGTACCTGTCGGACAAATTGAAAAAAGGCTGTCAGCTCAGCTTTTGTCCGACTATCGGGAGATATCTTCCCTGCTGAAACAGAATTCCTCCCTGATCAACAGGCTGAATCAATGTTCCGGTGAACTTACGCTGACACCGACTCAGATGCTGGAGAAGCTTCCGGAATTGATGAAAAAAGATTTCCCGGAACTGAAAGATGCCACTTACGAACTCCGCACCGTTCATCCTTCCATGAAAAAATTTTTAAGTCCTGCTTTTTACCTCACGCCACCTGTGGATACCCGAACCCCCAACGTAATCTATATCAACGATTCCGGACGTACCTCTTCTCTGGAGCTTTTCGGCACACTGGCACATGAAGGATTTCCCGGTCACCTTTATCAGACAGTTTCTTTTGCCGAAAACAATCCCTCTGACATCAGATATCTGGTCACCTCCTCCGGCTACGTGGAAGGCTGGGCAACCTACGTAGAATCATACGGCTATGAATATGCCGCCTCTCTTATGAATGATCCGGATTCTGCCAAAAATGCCGTCCGGTTTGCCTGGTTAAACAGAAGTATGAATCTGTGCATTTACTCCCTGATCGATATCGGCATTCATTACAGGGGCTGGGATGCATCCCGCACTGCTGTCTTTCTGAAAGCATTTGGCATCAACAATGCTTCTACTGCTGCCGAAATCTATCAGTATATTGTGGAAACTCCCGGTAACTATCTGAAATACTATTGGGGATATCTGAATTTCCTTGACTTGAAAACAGTCTGTCAGAAAAGACTTGGAGATGATTTCGACCTGAAAGAATTTCACCGCCGGATTCTGGACATCGGACCTGTACAGTTTCCGGTTCTGGAAAAATACATGAAATAAACGAATTACTGGAAAACTTTCATCGGCCAGACTTCCGGAGAGTCTTATCAGTTTGAGTGGCATGGAGGAGATAATGTTACGGTTATCATTCAGCCATCTGAACGTCAGAGCGGAATCCGCGTCAGTATGGATTAACAGCCTGATATAACAAAGAGCCGGACTGACTGCAATATTTTATAGAATTGCAGTCAGTCCGGCTCTTTAAAATATAAAACCAAACATTTCTCAAGTAATGTTTCCGAAAACAGTCTTCCTGCCTCCATTTCCATCACTGTCTCTTTGAATCTGTCGCTACCATTACCGTAAATCTTTTTAAATCCGGCCGGAACTAATCCCAGGTCGCTTTCTTCCACCATGGAAACATCGAATTCGCTGTCTCCGGCTGCTATGATATATGCAGGCTGCAACCTCTTTCGAAGTCTTCTCACAGCCATTCCCTTACTCAGATTTACAGGAACAACATATACCTTCTCTCCATTATGAAATACGTCCACCAGCTTCGTAGTCAGTTTTGCCTGCAGATCTTCAACCACTTCCTCTGGCTTTTCACATTTTGTAAAAATAAAAAGCTCATCTAGAAATCTCAGCTCAAACTTTCGTCTGGAATCCCCGGCAAGAATCTGCTGCGCTTTTTCCATTTCCGGTCTGCTATTCCGGATCATTTGCAGCGACTCCAGATACCACTCTCTGTCACGCTTACCATTTACCAGCAGTACTCCTCCATTACAGACAAGGGCATAGGGTACGATTCCTATATCCAGATCAATACGTTTATACTGTTCTTCCGTCCTTGTGGATGTTGGTATGATAGTCATCTTCTCACTTACTTTTTTCAACAGATCATGCGTTTTTTCAGAAATAAACGAGATTTCTCTTCCATTATATAACTCAATATTTAATTTATTTTCACCGATATTGCGCTTATACGAATATATTATGGTATTGTCCATGTCCGCGCATAAAATGCCATTCATTCGCTTCCTCCAAAAATGGGACTGCCGCACTGTTATTACCTGCGACAGCCCCATAATTATTATTTCATACGTATTGTTTACCTGCTCATGATTGCTTTTCTGATAAGATCCACCGGTATAATAAGTACTGCAAGTACCATGGATACCAGTAATGCCTTTGGCTCAAGCAGAGTTGTGTTAAATACTTTTCCGCCAATTTCAATGATAATGGTCTGAAGAACAAAGATTGCTCCCATTACCAGTACGAAGTTCTTATTCTCCCCGATATGCTCAAACAGATTAAACTTCTCAGATCTGGTATTCAGACTGTTAAAGATGATCGCATAAATGAAGAACGCAAACATAAATGTTTTCTCATAAAGCTCCGGATCTGCACAGCCCGCAGGGATTACCCAACTGGTAATGCCGCCGATATTCTCAAGTATCAGGATAGAACCAAGGGTAATAAATATTGCACTTACTCCGATCGCTGACTTGATGTACGGAGTCAGAATATTATCTGTTCTCTTTGCCGGCTGATCTTTCATATATCTGTCAAGAATAGGTTCTCCACCAAACGCCATGGCAGCCAGTGTATCCATGATCAGGTTGATCCAAAGGATCTGGACAATGGAAAACGGCTCTGTCCATCCCAGGATCGGTGCAATGATATTCATTAACAGAGTACTGATATTTACAGTAAGCTGGAAAATGAGGAATTTTCCAACAGATTTCGCCATAGTCCTGCTGTTAAGCACACAGTCTTTAATGGAAGTCAGACTGTTATTAAGGATAACAACATCTCCTGCCTCCTGTGCAACTGCTGTACCATCTCCCATTGCAAAACCAATGTCTGCCTGTTTTAATGCGGGAGCATCGTTCACACCGTCACCGGTCATACCACAGACATTATCAATCTGCTGTGAAAGAGATACCAGTCTTTTCTTATCAAGCGGTTTCGCGCGGCTTACCACTCTCAGGTTCGGGAGAACTTTCTTCAGCTCTTCATCTGATAATTTCTCCATTTCTTCATGGGTAAGAACCACATCCTTCTTCTCATCTGCAAGAATACCTGCCTCTTTTGCAATGGCTACTGCAGTTTCCTCTGCATCACCGGTAACCATAACTACCTGGATTCCTGCATCATTGAGAATCTGAACAGTCTCAACCGCATCTGTTCTGACATTATCACGCAGACACAGAACTGCCATAAGAACAGTCTTTCCATCGCTGATTTTTGCTACAGAGAGAAGCTTCATGGTTCTTTTTGCCTGTGCATGCATCTGTTCTTCTACTTTATCTTTATCTGCCTTTGTAAACTCTCTTTCTTCCCCGTCCGGAAGCATGTAATGTGTTACTTTATCAATGATATTCTCTGTAGCACCCTTCCAGTAAACAAGTCCGTTTTTCAGTTTTACAGTGGCACATTTCTTCTCGGAATCAAATCCGCTGATCTCTTCTACCTTCTCCGGATCATTGTCAGAATCATTATAACCATGATTGATGGCATAAGAGAGCAGTGCTCTGTCCATGTTGTTACTTCCGATTGCCTTTCCCTCTGAGGAAATCTTTGCAAGGTTATTCAGGGTGATAGCTTCTATAAACTCCCTGCTCTGGATGGAATCAACAATCTCACCGTTACCTGTGATAAATTCTACCAGTGACAGGTTACCCTGTGTGATCGTTCCGGTTTTATCACTGAACAGCACGTTCATGTAAGCAGAATCTGAAAATGCCGCCTTGTGGCTGACAAGGATATTCTTTTTATACATGGACTCTGTATTCATTGACTGAACCAGACTGTTCATCATCGGGAGTCCCTCCGGAACTGCCATGATCACGATAGAAGCCATAAGCATAACTGCTTCCGCTATTACAAGGAGAACGGAAACAACAGTGATTGCCTGATCTGCCCTGATCAGAGTCAGGACAACATGAAGGATACCTGCAATCGCTGCAGCTGACACACCCAGTTTACCGATACCTGCTGCCACACCCTCCAGCTTCAGGCTGGAAGTATCTTTTCGCTCTTCTTCCTCGGAGGTATCTGTCAGAGCTTTGTTTATCTTTCCTAATTCAGAACTGTCTCCGATAACAGTTGCAATCATGTAACCTTCGCCTGAAGTCACAACAGAACCCATAAAGACTTTTCCATGTGAGGAGTAATCCGTAGATTCTGCCTCGTCCATATTGGTTACTGCTGCTTTGTTCTCATCTCTTGATTCACCGTTTAATGCCGCCTGAGATACTTTGATCTTACCTTCAAATAACAGACCATCTGCCGGAACCTTATCTCCTGCCTGGATAAGGATCGTATCACCTTTAACGATTTCACTGGTAAGAATATTGACCAGCTTTCCGTCTCTTACAACTTTGGCATAAGTCTTGCTGTATTCTTCCTGAAGTGCCTCACTTCTTGAAGTATTTCTGTACTCTGACAGGGTACTGAAACCGGTAGCAAGTGCGATTGCGATCACAATACTGATGATCTCCACAACATCATTTCCGCCGGATAATGCAGGGACAAAGATTCCCAACACAGCCAGGATAACTTTAAGAGCCAGAGCCGCACATAATACCTTGATCCAGATATCATCAAATGCGCCGATGAACATGGACCAGAGTGATTCAGTCTCTTTCTTCGCCAGCTCATTGGTGCCGTACTTCGCCTTGCTCTCGCTGACCTGCTGTCCGGACAGGCCCTGCATTCGCTCCTCTTTGTTTATTTCATTCATAATAATTAACCTCCTCTTTCGGGTTTTGCAACTGTTCAATCATGGACAGACAGTTACCGGATTTTATATAAAAAGAGGAACCATAACAGCTCCTCTTTTTATTTTCACACAAATCTCTGGCAGAGTTCCCCAAGTCCGGGATCTGTTGTGCCATTTCCTACGGCGTTGAATTTCCATTCACCGTTATACCTGTATATTTCCCCAAAAATCATCGCAGTCATACCTGAATAATTCTCAGTTAAATTATATTTGCACATTTCTTTATTGTTTCTGGCATCAACCAGACGGATAAATGCATTCTGGATCATTCCAAAATGCTGTTTTCTCTTTACTGCCTGATAGATATTGACAACAATGACAATCTTATCATATTCAGCCGGAACTCTTGACAGATCAATAACGATCTGCTCATCATCTCCCTCGCCTGCTCCTGTAAGATTGTCTCCCATATGATTGACTGTCCCGGATTTATGTTTCAGGTTGCCGAAATATACCAGGTCTGTTTTATCTGTAAATTTACCATTTTTCAACATGATTGCAGAAGCGTCGCAGTCGATTGCCTGATGTGATGAAGAACCAAATAATGCACCAAACAATCCACCACCGCCGGATGGCTTTGCCTCATCCCAGCCAAGTCCCACGATCACCTTTGCTAATCCTGCATGCTCCTTTGACAGATTTACCTTCTGTCCTTTCTGTAAGCTTACTGACATTTTCGTCCCTCCTGTTGCCCTCCGGCACTATTCTACGTCTACACCATAACTGTTGCACAAAGCAGCCAGACCACCCTGATAACCGCTTCCAATGGCATTAAATTTCCATTCGTCACCATTCTTGTACAGTTCACCAAATACAACTGCTGTTTCAATAGAGAAATCTTCTCCAAGATCATATCTGAGGATTTCTTCTCCTGTCACTTCATTGAAGATTCTCACAAAGGCATTAGAAACCTGTCCGAAATTCTGGCGTCTTGCCTCTGCATCATAGATGGTAACTGTAAATGCAATCTTTGTGATATTGGCAGGAATCTTTGACAGATCGATCTTAATCTGCTCATCATCTCCGTCTCCGGCACCTGTAAGGTTGTCTCCCATATGCTGGACTGCTCCGGACGGATGTACAAGATTTCCATAGAATACAAAATCGTTCGAATCAGAAACCCTTCCGGAATCTGTCAGACAGAACGCTGCTGCATCCAGATCGAAATCTCCGCCTGTGTCATAAGCATTGATATCCCATCCGATACCTACAACTACATTCTTAAGTCCCGGGTTACCTTTTGTAAGACTGACCTTCTGTCCTTTTTTTAAACTAACTGGCATATATTTTTCCTCCCATATTGTCTTATCCGCTTCGCTATACAGCTCCATACCTGATAACTGTTTAGTATTTTTACCAAACAGCCGACTGTCTCTTACATTACGCTACTTCAATACCATAATGACCGCAGAGCGCTGCAAGTCCACCTTGGAATCCGCTTCCGATGGCATTAAACTTCCACTCTCCGTTATGTCTGTAAAGTTCTCCTACAACTACTGCTGTTTCAATGGAGAAGTCCTCCCCAAGATCATAATGGATCAGTTCCACCTCATTGGATTCATCTACCAGACGGATGTAAGAGTTTGAAACCTGTCCGAAGTTCTGACGTCTTGCTTCTGCATCATAAATGGTAACTGTAAACGCAATTCTCTCAATATTCGCCGGAACCTTTGACAGATCGATCATGATCTGCTCATCATCACCTTCACCCTCACCGGTAAGGTTATCTCCCATGTGGATGACTGATTCACTGGCATGCTTCAGATTGCCATAGAAAATGAATTCTTTCTCTGTAGGGCATTTTCCGTTGGCACCAAGCATAAATGCTGCTGCATCCAAGTCAAAATCCGAACCTGAATCAAAAGCGTTTACATCCCAGCCAAGTCCTACCATGATCTTCTTAAGTCCCGGATTCTTCTTTGTTAAATCTACCTTCTGTCCTTTTGATAAATTAATAGGCATATCATTCATCCTCCCTTTTTTCTGTGTTTTTATTTTCTTACCGGTGGCACATTGTATTGTTTGTTAAAATCCTGTTTGATTGCCTCCAGACGAACCTGATCCTCCTGGCGTTTCTTTCTGGCATCTTCCTGGATCCTTCTTGTCTCTTCGATTCCATTTGTAATGGTTGCCCATGTCTTCTCAAGAGTCTCAATCTGAATGGAACTTCCGGATGCCATTTTAGCTGTCATCTTCGATACATCTACTGTATTCTGGGCATTCTTAAGAAGCATCTCATTGGTTTTCTTATCCAGTTCTGCAATAGATTCTGCCTGTATCTTCTGCCTTTTCAGAAGAATTGCCTGCGCAAGTGCCTGCTTAAATACAGGAAGCGTAACGATAAACGCAGAATTGATCTTTCTCACCAGATTGTAATTGCTGAACTCCATAGTCTTTATCATGGGAATGGACTGCATTGCCACATTCTCTGCTGTTCTCAGATCCTGTGTCCTCTGTTCCAGCATCATCAGTGCCTGATTCAGACTGGTAAGTTCAAACTGAATAGACTGATCTCCCGTATTTTCCATATCCTGCTGTCTCTGGGCAATGTAGGCTTCAATCTCTTTACATGCCTGTTCTCCTGCAAGGATATATTTCACCAGTTCATGATAATAATCCACATTGGTCTTAAACATGGTATCCAGCTTTTTGTTGGACTGTTTGATTTCAGACTCATATCCTTTAAGCTGAACATAAATCTTATCAACTTCTTCGCCCATTGTGTGATACTTGGCCAGTATCTTATCCAGCTGTTTTCTGAAATTTCCGAAAAGCTTTCCGAAAAGTCCCGGATTATCCTTAATTTCATTAATGTCAAACTGATCCATGATCTTTGCCAGCGATTTAAGCATCTCGCTTGTCTCATTAAGCTGCGACATATTCATGCTGTTGAGGACCACATCAGATGCCTTGGAAATCTCCTCTGCTGCTTTCGCACCAAAAGATACAATGGTATCCATATTGTAAACTTCGATCGTGCTGACAATATCGTCCACTTCTTTTGAATTGACCAGCTCAGCATTCATCTGCTGCCTGTCAGCGACAATATCATATTTCTCCACAACTTCAATCTCATTTTTCTCCTGAAGACCATTACCGGCCTGAGCAGGATTTCCCATAGATGATTTACCGAAATCAAGTCCCATAATCTACTAACCTCTCCTGAAAAGTTTTCTCCGCCATGAGGGGCGGGTACTGTTTGTCGAAATGTTATTCAGATCCGAAACCTGCATATCGTATTTATATTCCCCGATCTGGTGCTCTTCCATCAGTTTTTCTGCAAAGTAGTTCTCCACACTCTGATAGCCTGTAGGGACAAAAAACAGAATGTCAAATCCTGCCAGGTTCAGGAATGTTACAAGAATCGAATCCTGAAGTGAAATCATCGTCTCCCCTGTATTAATATATATCAATTTTGGATTCTTTTTTGTAAAATCAAATTTCTGGATCAGACGCAGAATCTCCTTCGGCAGATCCAGAATCTGCGCGATCACTGTATATTCTGTACCATTTTCCCCAATACCCTTTATCAGTTTCCGCTCGATCAGAAGCTGCAGCTTGTCAAGTATAAATTCCTGCATTTCCTCCCGAAGAAGATGATAAGGATATCTGGGATGATTCTTTATTTTATTCCGCAGAAGCTTTCCGTTTTTATAAAATTCTACGGCAAAGGCTTTCATTGGACCGGAGGCAGTTGGTTCAATGTACGGAGCACTTTTCACAACAACAGTATCCTCTGTGATCAGTGCTGCTATGGATTCCCAGTACTGAGAAACACTTCCATCCTTCACTCCTGAGATTTTTGAAAAAATAACCGGAATATTTACCACACCGTTAACTGTGCTGAAATTAGGTCTGTATTTCAATTCCTGATCCCACAGTAGTTTTATCTCTTCATACATGGTCTGCAGATTGATAACATTCGCCTTCACATACTGCTGATTTCTGTATATCCCACTGTCCTGATACATCAGAGTATCAAGTTCTCTTTCCGCATGATAAGCGGCTGTTCCAATCTTTACCTGAGAACTCTCTTCCGGATATTCTGTGATTGCCAGACTCTCCGGATAGTTGACCTCATACAGAAGTTTATCTTCCAGACAGCACTTAATGTTCAGATCAGGACATAAGATCAGCACATCCAGTGGCAGCCGCCCAAGGAAACTCATAAACAGAGCTTCGTTTTCATTCCGGCAGCCCCCCAGATAAATAAAGCATCCAATCTCCGGTGATTTCCAGTTTATGAACAGCTTCGGCAGATATCTTCTCATCCAGCACAGCAGATACACTGCCCTGTTTGTCAGTCTGTTAAGATTTTCCCCTTCCTTCTGAGATTCAGCCAGCATAACATCCACAAATGTTTTATGCAGGATCCGCTGAAGCTCCGGATTGGCTCCATACTGTATATTACACGCAAGTCCCAGGAGCATCTGATCTCCGGATGTATAGTTTGACCTCTTTATCTCTGAAATTTCCTGCGGCGTTGGTCTTGGAATCTCTTTACTTACGACCACCGTATTTCTCTTTGAATTTCTCAGTTCCTGCTGCAATCTGAATAACTCATTTGCATAAGTAAGCTTATCTTCTGCCCCGTTAATCCTGCAGAAACAGTTATAAAAAAAACGGCTGTCATTTCCCCTTAACAGAATGCTCTCGCGGATATCATCCAGGCCGTTTCCCTTTAGCCATGCATTTGTACAATTTGTAAGCGAAGGTCTGATTCCATACAGTCTCTCATTGTTGAGTTCATTCTGAATCTCATCTCTGACCTTTTTCACACAATATCCCTGCGGAAATGGCTGCAAACCTTCCATCTGCAAACTGTCTGAAAGAACGGAACCCGGATCTGTTTTCAGATATCCCTGATCCCCTGCATACTGAAGCAGTACTACATCACAGCCTACATTGGAAAGAATCGATATGAGCATTAACTCATAATTGCTTATCTGCCCTTCATATAATATTTTAGGGATATGGTTCTCTCCAAGCTGATTTACAATGCGTTCAAATTTATAATACAGCCAGCACATGAACTTGATATATGCGTTCCTGATCATATTCTCGGTTTTCCCGGCTTTTCGCAGGGAATCCAGAGAGTCATAAATGGAGGCTGCCACATTCTGTCTCTGAAACTCATTCATCCTTGGCAGCCATTTTCTCAGACTGACATGGATAAAATCCATACTCATCTGAAAATCCATTCCCATTATTTCATTATAATATGCAAGATTCCCCTCATCGGGATTAGGTATCTTCCCTTCGATAACCACTCCGGTTCTTCTTGCTGTATCATAATATTTCTTTATAAATTCGCCGACTTCTTCAGAATATCCGTTGATACGGTAGAAATAAACACCTTTCTCCCGCCTGCTGTTCAGTTCGACAAAATAATCACTGAGGTTTTGAATTTTTTTGTGTTCCAACATATAAGTATCTCACCTTCAATATCTGCTTATCTTATTTCTGTTCATGATAAGTTCTACAGTAATTTCATAAAATAATGCGGAACCATAATTTTCTCCAAATTTTCGTATAAATTCTACCTCAAAATTGTATCATATTGCTATTTATATTTCAAGAAAATTCCCCTGTTCTTTCTATGGCTTATTCCCCTGAAATGTGCTATGATGTAGCTGCTGACTCGGTCCTTCACACTGTGATGGGCCGGATTACCTGCAGTATTTTATTGAATTTCTATAAGGTACCCTATTTACGGGAATTTTTGTAGATATGTCAGAAGGAGTGTTATGAAAAATAATGTTTTATATTACAGTGTAGGTCCATTACTCTATTGTCCTGCCAACAGAATATCCATCACTGATTCTCTGATAAATGAAAGATTCGGGAACAGATTTTCTCTTGCTCTCTGTCTTGAAGATACCATAAACGACGATCATGTTGAAGAAGCCGAGCAGATACTGATTTCTTCTCTCAGCCAGATATTCATACAGCATGAACAAAAGCCATTCTATCTGCCCAAAATATTTATCCGGGTTCGGAATCCACAGCAGATTCAGAGATTAACAAAAGCTCTTGGGCAATCCATTAAGATTGTTACCGGTTTCATCGTCCCTAAATTCAGCCCGGATAACGCACAAAGTTATATTGAGCAGATGATCCTCGTCAATGAACTTGTCGCAAAAAAGCTTTACATGATGCCTATTTACGAAAGTCCTTCCATTATAGATTTGCGAAACAGAATTGATATTCTCTACTTGTTAAGGGATTCTTTAGCCAGAATTGAAGATCTTATATTGAATATACGTGTTGGCGGAAATGATCTGTGCCATATGTTTGGGTTTCGCAGACATGCCAATGAATCTATTCACAGCATCAGACCTGTTTCAGATATTTTCTCAGATATTATCACTGTATATGGTATGGATTATGTGATTTCCGGTCCTGTATGGGAATATTATGCCGGTGACAGCTGGAAAGAAGGAATGATTCAGGAAATCCGGGAGGACAGACTTTGCGGTTTCATCGGAAAAACCGTTATCCACCCTTCACAGATTCCTGTAGTAAACAGAGCTTATCAGGTTTCACGAAATGACTACCTTGACGCACGGGCGATTTTAAACTGGAATGCTGATTCTGCTTCCCTTGTTGCAGGAAGCAAAACCAGAGAAAGAATGAATGAATATAAAACCCATCTGAACTGGGCTAAGAAAACAGTTTATCTTTCAGAAGTTTTCGGAATAACAGAATAAGTATTACCCTTCTCACGCATCCGCAAGCTTCTTAATGATTCCACAGCATTTATAATGTGTAAGTGGATAGTATTCTACAGGTGTATGTTTCTCTTCGGCAAGTCTGACAATATGCTCCAACTGAGGATTTCCCTTATATCGCTCATCGATCAGCACCTTCCAGGGAATTCTCCTCAGTAATACTCTTGTTGTCTCTCCGATCCCCGGTTTGATCAGATTAATATCGTCAATACCGAAATTCTTTCCTATATTTATTACCTCATCAATACCCTGACTTTCCACTCTTTTTTCCAGATCAGGTGTATTCTCCATATTAAATTCCTTTTCAATGGTTTCAATAAAGTCATATGACAGATCAGAATCTGTCAGTTCTCCGTAATAGACTGCCCCATGGAAATCATCTCTGCCTATTATGTCATCTCTCAGAAAAGTACGGCTGATAAGGCCGGATACTGTACTGTTCAGGCAGGAACTTGGGATCAGGATATCTTCATGTGTTCCGCAAAGCTCCGTAACATTTGCCGGATCTGCCACTACCGCTATGTCAGCAGAAACCCCTTCATATGCAGAGATATCTTTCTTCAATTCATTCAGGATCGCACCCTTGCCAATCCATCCGTCCACAAATAAAATCTGCTGCGGTCTGTACTTTTCAAGCAGATACTTCATGGCATTATCGTCAATCCCTCTTCCTCTGATAATTGAAATGGAATAATGCGGCACATTTATACCATATTTGAATTTGATGTATCGCTTCACAAGGATACCAATTGGGATTCCCGCTCTGGCAAGGGATACCAGGACAATTTTCTTTCCCTTATTCTCTATGATCTTATCTGCCAGCATTCCTACTGCATTGGCAACCGGCTTCGCATAATGTTTCAGCGCATTATGATATACCTGCATATACTGATCTGTAGGAACATATTCAACAGGCAGCATCTCGCTGTAATGTTTTCCGGACTGAATCAGTTTCTCCCGCACTTTGGCAGGCTGAGGTTCTACCAGCCCGGTAATATCCTTCAATAATAAAATCACATCTTCTTCTGAATAGGAACTTCTCAAATCAGCACCACCTTACAACTGTAATATCCTTGTTCTGCATCCGGACAGCATTTATCAGCGTTTCCTGACTCTCCTTTATTTCCGGGGAATCTGTGACAATCAATACCTTGTCATATTTTCCTATATCGTAAATAAACGTTCTCCTGTCCGGATCATATAAACTTTTCAGTTCATATCTGCTGTGAAGGGGATACTCTTTTTCCAGACTCACAGCAATGGGACTTCTTGTAGTCGAATGGCACCTTACTTCGGCTCCCTCTTTTTCCATCTTTCTTCCGATATAAAGTGCAGGGAACATAAACTCCTCAGTGCCGATCACCAGTATTCTTTTGCCAGATATATTATCAGCCATGTTTCCGGTTTTCTCCCGGATTTCTCTCCACAGATTCTCACATGCTTCTTCATATTTCCCGGAATCAATCAGTCTGCGGGCATCCATCCGGTTTTTAACATAAATCGTTGTATACTCTGCGGCCTTATCCGGACATTTATAATAAAATCCGTCTCCCTTAAATGTTTCTGCTCTGTCTCCGTAAGTACTGTGATCCGTTTTTACCAGATAATACAGAGAAATCCCCTGTCTCTTATAACGTTCCAGATTCTCCTCGCTCATTCCGTTTAACAGAGATGCTACTGAATATTTAAATTTTCCGTCATATTCCCTGTCAAGAATACTGATGATATTCCGAATTGTTTTTCCGGTAGTTACTTCATCCTCGATAAATATGATCCGATCCGTCTCCGCCGCTGCTCTGTCAATATCATCTTTTACCAGCTTCTGCTCTGTGGCATGGCTGTGTTCCTCGGAAAAAAACAGATAATTCACGCCGGGAATAACTTCTCTGGTGGTCTGAATATAATCTGCCCCCACAGTAATCGCTGCCTGAGCACCTATGGCAGTTGCTGTCTCCGCAAAGCCCACCAGCAAAAGTTTTTCATCTTTGTATTTCTCCCTGAAAGTATCTGCCAGAGCAGCAAATAAATCCAGTGCCTTTGATGGCACTACCGGAATATGCTTTCCCTGAAGCGGATCCACTACCAGATAGTTTCTCTTCGTATTATTTTCCCTTTTTGCGATCTTTACTAAATCCTTCTCAGTATATTCCATCTTTACTCCTTCTACTGATATGATCTGAAAAATGCCTGCAACTTGGTCAGAGCTTTCGTCAATGCCTCTGTCTCCTCCACATTCAGGCCTTTAAGTACAGCCAGTACCATCTTCTCATGGAAATCTTTATGATGGTAATAAGCTTTCTTCCCCTGTTCTGTCAGGGAGATCAGCACAACCCTTCGGTCCTCCTGACTTCTCATACGCTGGATATATCCCTTCTTTACAAGATTATTCACAGCGATCGTCAATGTACCCACAGTCACATTCAGTTCTCTGGCTACTGTTGACATATTCTTCTGTTCCCGGATACCTACTGCATTAATAATGTGCATATCATTGACGGAAATATTCTTATATTCTCCCGTAATCAATGCCCGTTCTTCCAGGTCCAGAATCTCATTAAATAAATTGACCAGTACATCATTAATTGCCTCATAATGGTTCATCCGGTTACCTCCCTCTTTTTGCTTAAGCAATTCCATATAGCATTGCTGTAGCATGTTTGTACATTCATGGTTATATTGCTACCTATTATACACTAAAATACTTTGTCTCACAAAGCATTTCTGGCAGGTTTTCAAAGAATTTCTCTCTTAATTCTTTCTTTGAACCATGAAATTTGTTATAATGAATAGATAGATTACAGTTCATACGCTCCTGTCTCATTTCCGTATGCAGTCTGCAATGAATTTGAGATACGGTACTGAGGACAGCAATACAGGCTGCAGATTGCTGTAACTGTTCAGCACTCTCACTGTTAAGAACTATTTTAGTTAAAGGGAATTTTCTATGAAAAAAAATAATATGCCACTTAATTTACGGGAGAGAATCAACTCCCGGATCAGTCTTCTGTGTTCTGTTATTGTTCTGGTTCTGCTCGTTCTGGTGATGCATCAGATGGATTACACCCTGATCCGTAAACCGCAGAAAGAAGCAGCAGAAGCAGCGGCTCTCAAGGAACAGCAGGATAAGATCAAAGCTGAAACACCTGTCATCTCCACTGCAAGTGTAATTGCTGTTGGAGATAATCTTTATCACAGCAAGCTGTATGAATCCGGCGAAAATGACTCCGGCATATGGAATTATGACCATATCTACACTCATGTTCTGGACCAGATCCAGGCTGCAGACGTAGCCATGATCGACCAGGAAACGGTTTTTGCTCCAAGCCACGATGCTGTCAGCACTTATCCTTCTTTTGCCACTCCCCAGGAAGTGGGAGATGCCATTATCAAAGCAGGGTTTGATGTAGTGGAATCTGCCACAAATCACGCCGATGATTATGGATATGACTATCTGAAAAGTACTCTGGATTTCTGGAGCACCAATTATCCGGATATTCCTGTACTTGGCATCCACGCCACCCAGGAAGATGCAGACACTGTCAAAGTAAAAGAAGTGAATGGTATTAAGATTGCTTTTCTTGACTATACATACGGCACCAATAATTCCGGTGCAGGCGAAGGATATGAGTACATGATCGATATCTTTGATAAGGATAAGATCACCACAATGATCCAGAAAGCCAAAGAAATCAGCGACTGCATCATCTTTGTGGCTCACTGGGGAACAGAAGATGAAACCATGCCAAATGAATACGAGAAACAATGGGCCGCTTTTCTGATGCAGCAGGGTGTTGATGTGATCATTGGCGGTCATCCGCATGTGCTTCAGCCTTACGGACAGCTTTCTGATGACCAAGGACACAATACCACCATATTCTACTCCCTCGGAAACTTCGTTTCCACCCAGCAGGAACTCCCGGAACTTCTGGAAGGAATGGCAAGTTTTACCATACAGAAATCAACTCTGAACGGCAAATCAACCATCCAGATCCTTTCTCCGGAAGTGAAACCTATGGTCATGCATTATGATTACGATAACGGAGAATACGGACCATATATGCTGGATGATTATACAGAAGAACTTGCTTCTTCCCACAGTGTAAGAAATGTGATCGGTGATGAGTTTACTCTCGATAACCTGAAAGCCAAATTTAAGGAAATCATGTCCATGAATGTGAAGCCTTCCACAAATACAAACCTGCTGAACGTCAAGTTTGACTGGGAGGGCAACATGATTGACAAAACTACCGGAAATGTAGTGGAAGATACAGAATCCATCCACTCCTGGGAATATCAGGCAGACACATCAGACGGAACCGAAGACTCTTCCGACGTTTCTGACAGCTTTTCAGATGAAAGTTCGGATGAAAGTTCGGACGAAAGTTCAGATGAAAGTTCGGATGAAAATTCAGATGATTCTTCAAACGAATATGACAGTGGTTATTGATGAATTCCCAGCAGTTTCTCTGCATTCTGTCTGGTCACATCAATAACCTCCTCTGCTGTAATTCCCTTCAGTTCTGCGATTGCCTGTGCTACATAAGGCAGATTTAATGACGAATTTCTCTTACCTCTGTTTGGCTCTGGAGACATATAGGGACAGTCTGTTTCCAGAACAAGCTGAGACAGGGGTGCATACTGAACCGTCTCTTTCAGTTTCTTTGCGTTCTTAAAAGTGACAACTCCGCCGATCCCCAGATACAGTCCCATTTTCAGATATTCTGCCGCAATCTCCCTGCTGTATGAAAAACAATGAATGATACCGCCATACATACCACCCTGCATATATTCTCTGACGATATTCAGAGTATCCTCGGCAGCTTCTCTGCTGTGGATCATAAACGGAAGCTTCTCTTCTCTGGCAATGTCAAGCTGAGCGCGAAACATTTTCTGCTGGATCTGATGTTCCTCTTCTTCCTTATGCCAGTAATAGTCCAGCCCGATCTCACCGATTGCCACCATCTTGTCCATATGGGATAATCTGCGAATCTCATCCAGAGTCTCCTGTGTCATCTTATCTGCATCATCCGGATGGATTCCCACTGCTCCATATATAAAAGGATATTTCTCCATCAGATCCACAGTATCCTGAAAACCGCCTACAGATGCACAGACATTCACAATCTTCTCAATCCCTCCATCGTACATAGACATGAGAAGCGCTTCCCTGTCTGTGTCAAAGGCCTCGTCATCATAGTGCGCATGTGTATCAATAATCATTTTTTCCTATCTCCTCATGTAATCTTATAGCAATTCCATAAAATAATGCAATCAAGACAGTTCAGCAGAGTGCGAAAGACAAGGAAGATATCTGCAGGCGTGCTGACGCACGGCAAAGATATCTGACGCAGGACTTTGCGCTCTGATAAACCGGATCAATATACATTATTTATGAGAATTGCTATAGTCCGGTTAAAAATCTGTTATAAAATTACCAGCTCATCCCCCGGGTGGATCACACCTCCGTGGAGAACCTTCGTAAAAACTCCCTGTTTCGGCATAATGCACTCTCCCATTTTCTTAAAGATCGCACATCCACTGTGGCATTCTTTTCCAATCTGTGTCAGCTCCAGGACTACATCATTGCACTGGAATTTCGTGCCGATCGGAAGTGTGGCAAAGTCGATTCCCTGAACCACCAGGTTCTCTCCGAATGCCCCGTCTTCTACCTCTGCACCTCTGGCGCGAAAATCTTCAATCTTGTCAAAAGAGAGCAGACTTACCTGACGGTGCCATTTGCCGGCATGGGCATCACCCTCGATTCCCCAGTCCTCAATTACTTTAATCTCCGGAACACTTGTCTTCTGTATTCCCTTTCTTTCACTTGTACAAACCGCAATTACTTTTCCCATAAGATTATCCCTTTTACCTTCCTGTTTTCGTTTCAGATACTGTTTTCGTACCTGCTCTTTCGTTTATTGCCGTCAGCTTATCTTCTCTGCTTTGGCTCACCGATTTCTCTTTTCGTCAGTACATTCTGACGCTACTCTGCTTTCTTATCCCTGTTATCGCCATCAGTTATCTTGCGCAGTTCCCTGCTTCCCCTGTCATGATCTCAATGCCATGTCCAAGCGCATCAATAATATACTCCAGGCTCTCTTTTACAGCTTTCGGACTTCCCGGAAGATTGATGATCAGTGTTTTTTTGCGGATACCTGCCGTAGAACGGCTGAGCATGGCGCGTTTCGTGATAGTCATGCTGTACGCACGCATTGCCTCCGGAATCCCCGGTACACGTCTGTCAATAATATCCTCCGTTGCCTCCGGTGTAATATCTCTGGGTGAAAAACCGGTTCCGCCTGTTGTCAGGATCAGTTCCGCTGTGCCGCTGTCTGCAATTTCCGCCATTCTCTCTGACAACATCTTTCTGTCATCCGGCAGAACATCTTCAGACACAACCTCATATCCATTCTTCTCAACAATCTCTCGGATCGCAGGTCCGCTTAAATCCTCACGTTCTCCGCGATATCCCGTATCACTGGATGTAATAATCGCTACTCTTTTCATTTTATAAAAACCTCCCTGTCGGGCAGATAATTTTTTTCGTTATCTGCCATTCTGTATTTCCATTATACACATTTCTTTCATTTTACCCAACAAATATTTTGCAAATCGCAAAGTAATTTGTGGATATCAAAAATGAAAATCTCCACTCTTACCACCCGTCTTTTCAACCAGATGAATATTGGACATTACCATATGCTTGTCAATTGCCTTACACATATCATAAATCGTCAGAAGCGTCACCTGAACCCCTGTCAGTGCCTCCATTTCCACACCGGTCTTGCCTTCTGTTTTCACTGTACAGAAAGCGCGGATAATTCCGTTTATCTCATCCAGTTCATAGTCTACGGAACATTTCTGGATTGGAAGCGGATGGCACATGGGAATCAACTCAGAAGTCCTTTTCACTCCCATAATCCCCGCTACACGTGCTACTCCAAGCACATCTCCCTTTTTCACAGACCCCTCTTTCACAGCCTCCATGATTGCTTCTCCTACATGAATCTCACCTGTGGCAACTGCTGTTCTGTAAGTGACATTTTTCCCGGAAACGTCTACCATAACTGCGTTTCCATTCTCATCAAAATGATTAAACCCCTGTGACATGATCAAAATCCCCCTGTTTAAGTTTTTACAAAAAGCGAGGCTCTTATTGTACGGGAACATACAATAAAAGCCTCGCCTGTTCATCACGATACGGTTGGAGTCTTTACCCACCGAAATTGACGACACCATGAATACTCATGAGTCAGTCACTCCCCTTTATCTAAATATTAATATAGCTTTTGAGAGTGTATTTGTCAAGATAATATTCGTAAGTTTTCACACATTTTCGCTACCGTTCGCTTTGTTCTCAGTAATACAAAGATCAGCAGATTTCTGCACCTGCAGGCATTTCCTTTTCCGGTACCATCAGGGAAAGGTTTCCGTCTGCATCTTCTGCGCAGAGGATCATTCCTTCACTGAGTACACCGGCAAGTTTGGCTGGTTTCAGGTTTGTGACTACCATAACCCTCTTACCTACCATTTCTTCTGCACTGTAGTGTGCTTTGATTCCGGATACGATCTGGCGCACCTGGCTTCCGATCTGTACCTGTGAGCAGAGCAGTTTCTTTGATTTCTTTACTTCTTCACATTTGATGATCTTACCAACCTGGAACTGAAGCTTGCCGAAATCTTCAAATGTGATCTCAGGTTTTGCTTCGATATCAATTACGTCTTCTTTTTCTTCTTTTGCAGGTTCTTCTGCTTTCGGCGGATGAAGCTCTGCCACCTTTGCAAGTACCTCTTTCAGGTCAAGGCGGGCGAAAAGGATTTCCGGTTTTTCAGTTACTTTATTTCCTGACGGATAGAGGCCAAAGGTCTTAAGGTCTTCCAGTTCTCTGTCCTGTGCATTTAACTGGGCAAGGATTCTCTCTGTTGTTTCCGGCATAAAGGATTTCAGCAGAACCGCACCAATGCAGATTCCCTCAACCAGATTGTAGAGAACTGTTGCAAGACGGTCTTTTTTCTCTTCATCCTTAGCAAGAGCCCATGGCATTGTTTCGTCGATGTATTTGTTGCAGCGTTTGAAGATTGTGAATACTTCTGTCATTGCATCTGCCACGCGGAGTTTATCCATTTTTTCGTTTACCCTGGCAGGTACGGAGAGAATGAAGTTCTTCAGATCATCATCTACAGGTTCTGTAACGCCTTTGTTTTCTACCACACCGCCGAAATATTTGTTTGACATGGAAATGGTACGGTTTACAAGGTTTCCAAGGGTGTTAGCGAGTTCAGAATTGAGACGCTCTACCATCAGTTCCCATGTGATCACACCATCATTCTCGAATGGCATTTCATGAAGTACGAAGTAGCGGACTGCATCTACACCAAAGAAGTCTACCAGTTCATCTGCATAGATTACATTTCCTTTGGATTTACTCATCTTACCATCACCCTGAAGAAGCCATGGATGTCCGAATACCTGTTTCGGAAGCGGCAGATCCAGTGACATCAGGAAAATCGGCCAGTAAATTGTATGGAAACGGATAATGTCTTTACCGATCAGATGCAGGTCTGCAGGCCAGAGTTTGTTAAACTGTTCTGTGCTTTCGCCATCGCAGTCGTAGCCGATTCCTGTAATATAGTTTGTAAGGGCATCAAGCCATACATATACTACGTGTTTCGGATCAAAGTCTACCGGGATTCCCCATTTGAAGGAAGTTCTGGATACGCAAAGATCCTGAAGTCCCGGGAGAAGGAAGTTGTTCATCATCTCATTTTTACGGGATTCCGGCTGGATGAAGTCCGGGTGTGTATTGATGTAGTCAATGAGTTTGTCGGCATATTTGCTCATTTTGAAGAAGTATGCTTCTTCTTTTGCAGGTACACATGGGCGGCCGCAGTCCGGACATTTGCCGTCTACAAGCTGAGATTCTGTAAAGAAAGATTCACATGGTGTACAATACATTCCTTCGTAGTGTCCTTTGTAGATGTCGCCTTTTGCGTACATTTTTTTGAAGATTTTTTTGACCTGTTTTTCGTGGTCTTCATCTGTGGTACGGATGAATTTGTCGTAGGATGTGTTCATCAGATCCCAGATTCTTTTGATCTCACCGGATACGTTGTCTACGAATTCTTTTGGGGTGATTCCGGCTTCTTCGGCTTTTAATTCAATTTTCTGACCATGTTCGTCGGTTCCTGTCTGGAAGAATACGTCATAGCCCTGCTGACGTTTGTAGCGGGCGATGGCATCGGCAAGGACGACTTCGTAGGTGTTGCCGATATGGGGTTTGCCGGATGTGTAGGCGATGGCGGTGGTGATGTAGTATTTCTGTTTTTCCATGGTTTGTTGTCTCCTTTTTTGAATGTGGACGCTCCGGAAAATATAATTGTTTTCTGTGCGGTTTCGGGAGCTAGGAACTCTAAGTGTCTGAAAATCAGCTAAAACCATTCGAAAAAATCTCAAACTCGCTTCGCTCAGACAGTGAGATTTTTTCGAATAACGCAGATTTCCAGACACTAAGAGTTGCTACACTCCCTGCAAATGCACAGAAAACAATTATATTTTCCGAAGCTGGTGTTTAAAAATGGTAACAACTGCTCCTTATTTATGGAAGAAAAACATAAATTCTTCATGGTAGAAAGGAACTGGTGTTGGGGGAAATAATTCCTCTCCGTCGCAGTGTGATCCTGCCCGGAGGGCTTTTTTATGTTATAGGAACATTACAAAGTAATTTCCTATAACATAAAAAACGTCTCCTCAGATTATCTGAGAAGACGAGTATTACCCGTGTTACCACTTCTGTTCGTTTCCAGGCTCGCGCGGGGAAACCTTGGGAGGTACATTGTGATACCTCTACGCTGTAACAGGCGTGCCTGTCGCTGCCTAAAGCTGTTGGCTCTCAGCAGTGCCTCTCGGAAGCCATCTTCAACCTGCTCCTTGCATATCCCTCTCAGCCTTTGAATCTGTGATATATGATCCATGGGGATTTCTCTGTAATACGGTCTGCGGATCTACTCTCTTCTTCAATGAGTTTGTGTTATTTCGTGACAGCACTCCGCTCTGTGATCGTGGAACGCTGTTAGCTATAGGAAATAGTTATTTCCTGTTATAGGGAAAATATAGCACATTTTGGTGGATTTGTAAACCCACATCGTTATTGTTCACTCCGTTCTCAGTAACCAAACTATAACAATTCTATAAAATAATAATTTTATATCTTGACAATTTCAATCCAATATTGTATAGTATCAATATCAGTAATGATTATCGTTATTGAACAGATTATAACTGCAACTATCCTGAACAGTTATGATAAATCATTTGCGAGTAAACAGGGAAGGGAGGAATACCATGGCGACACTGAAATACAGCCGTCAGAGGGAATCGATTAAAGAGTTTCTAAGAACCAGAACAGATCATCCTACTGCCGATGTGGTATATGAGAATATGAAGCTCATCTATCCGAATATCAGCCTCGGTACGGTATATCGCAACTTATCTCTGCTGGCTGATCTGGGAGAGATTAAGAAGCTTTCCTCTTTCGCCGGAGCGGATCACTTTGACGGGCGGACCGAGAGGCACTGCCACTTCATGTGTATCAGATGTGAGCGGATCATCGACCTTGAAAGCGAGGGAATTCACCACATTATGGATCTTGCAGGTGAGAACTTCAAAGGAAAGATTACTGATTACAGTGCCAGATTCTTCGGCCTGTGTGAGGACTGCCTGAAAGAGACAGAAGGCAACTCTGATAGTTCAAAGTAGTTTTTGCTTACATCATTAGTGGCCAAATTGGGAATAACAACTAATGATAAAAAGTTGCAAAAAAGCTAAAATTAAACTTGACTTTTTCAATCAAGTATGGTAATCTTAAATCACAGAAAACAGTAATAATTACTATTATTAAAAAATTACTTTTTCTACCGCACAGACGGAAAGCAGTAAGAACTAAACGATGCTGAGATAATCAATTTATTTTCTGGCATCCCTAATAAATTCATTAAAAAGAAAAGGAGATTTTAATTATGACAAAATGGGTATGTAGTGTATGTGGTTATGTTTATGAAGGTGAGAAAGCTCCGGAAGCCTGTCCTGTATGTAAGGCACCGGCTGATAAATTCGTAAAGCAGGATGGCGAAATGTCATGGGCTGCTGAACACGTTGTAGGTGTTGCTCAGGGATCCAGCGAAGACATCATGGCTGATTTAAGAGCAAACTTCCAGGGTGAATGCTCTGAAGTTGGTATGTATCTTGCAATGGCAAGAGTTGCTCACAGAGAAGGATATCCGGAAATCGGTTTATACTATGAAAAAGCAGCTTATGAAGAAGCAGAACATGCTGCTAAATTCGCTGAATTATTAGGTGAAGTTGTAACAGACAGCACAAAGAAAAACCTTCAGATGCGTGTAGAAGCCGAGAACGGTGCTACAGCTGGTAAAACAGACCTTGCTAAACGTGCAAAAGCTGCTAACCTTGACGCTATCCATGATACAGTTCATGAAATGGCAAGAGATGAAGCAAGACACGGAAAAGCATTCGCAGGTCTTCTTAAGAGATATTTCGGAGAATAATTCTATCGGAAAATCGCATAAAATAAACCTTTTAAAGGGAGAACCTCAATGGTTCTCCCTTTTTATCCGTTCGTATTTTCATCATTGGAAGCTTAACTGGATTTCGCCTGAAGTCTGGCAACCTGATCTGTCAAAGCATTCATCTTAACCTCATTAATCATAATCCTGTTCATCCAGGTAGCCGACACATCCATCTTATTGATAAGATTCAGATGATTCTCTGCAAGGATAGAAATATTCCTATCCGTTATGTTCTCCAAATGCAGTTTGATATCTGCAAAGTTATTTCTGGTCTCTTCTTCAAAACGCTTCTGACGCTCTTCCATTCGGTCCATTCGGCTTTCGAATCCATCCATTCGACTTTCGAATTTATCCATTCGCGTTCCAAATCCTCTGACCTCTGTCAAAACAGCCTCCAGTATTTGTCTGTCTGTCACCACTTTCACCTCCTCTGTAGCCCGTATCGTTCTTTTGTATGTGATTGATTATATCACATACATAAAAATATGTCTATAAAAATCTATAAACATTAGAGTGTATTTGGAAAATGCGTTACTGTTCACTCCGTTCGCAGTAACACGCTTCGCGATGCACAGAATTTATGCTGATCGCATAAATTCGCGCGGTATGTCTCGGGTTTTCTGTGATCTTTGCTCACAAAAAACACCTCGCGGGATATTACCAGTGAACAGTAACGAAAATGCTCCCCACAAGATGTGCGTCACAATTTGTGGGAGATTTTATTTATTATTATCATTCATCTTCGCCTCAACCGCCGCACCAACCCTGTTATAAACAGTCACAGCATCCTGAATATGCGGAATCGTATTTCCATCTGCTCCTGAAGCACCTGCGGAAACAAAGATATATTCCCTGCCCTCAATCTCCGCAAAACTCACCAGACAGTGCCCTGCCTCACTGGTATAGCCGGTCTTGCCACCGAGGATTTTTCCACCTGTGACTGTCGGATCAGACAGATTTTTAAACATTGTACTGTAGTAAGTAATTCCATCCGGGTGGATATTTGTAACTCCGGTAGAATGTCTGGAGGTCTCCACAATCTCACGAAACGTATCATTCTTAATGCAATACTTCATCAAAACAGCAATATCCTTAACCGTACTGTAATGATCCGGGTTATGCAGTCCTGTAGAGTCACAGAAATGGGTATTCTCCATTCCAAGCTTCCTTGCTTTCTTATTCATCAGCTCCGCAAAATCCGCCTCTGAACCACTGATCGTATCTGCCAGCGCAATACAGCACTCTGCCCCCGAAGGCAACATCGCACCATAGAGAAGATCAATCACCCGGACCTCTTCCCCCGGCTGAAAACCTGCCTGTGTAGCATCCTGCTCATACAATCCGGAGAACATCTCATTCGTCAGAGTAATCTTCTCATCCAGATCATCAAAATTCTCAATCCCCAGTATCACAGTCATAATCTTCGTCATAGAAGCCGGATAAATCTGAGCCTCCCCGTTAATCTCACCCAGAATCTTACCTCCCCTGGCCTGCATCAGGATCGCATTCGGACTGTTGATACCACTGATATCCACTTCCTTCAGAACCGGCTGCTCAAACTGCTCAAACCACTCCTTCACGCCCTTATTCCATCCGATCATGATAACCAGCGCACAGATAATGATCACCTCAACAAACACACAAGCCACAATCCTGCCCCGGTATCTCCACGCATAACTTCTTCCACCGCTCTTTTTCCGTCTCCTGCCAGCCACAATAACGCCTCCTGTCTGCCTCTATAACATTGCTCAGAAAAAATATATCTAACAAATCTCTAATTCATCCCCCTACTATAACACACCCTTACCAAATCCTGTAATCTTCCATTCCTGCACACCCATACATTGTATCTTTCTCCCTATATCCAATACCTTTCCGTTTTCCCCCGCCCGCGAAACCATTCAGCGCAGGAAAATATTTGTTTTCTGATACATCTACAGGAGGTGTAGCAATACTTAGCTTCCGGGAATTTGCGTTATGCCGGAAAAATTCACTGTCTGAGCGAAGCGAGTTTGAATTTTTCCGGCATGGTTTTAGCAAATTTCCGGAAGCTTAGTATTCCTGCCTCCGCAGCCGTATCAGAAAACAAATATTTTCCTGTGCGTCCCCATACCCGCCACCCCCAAAAAAGAAACGCAAAAAGACCCCCAGAGAATCCCCGGGAGTCTTAAATTGCTAAAATCTATTATGCTAATTTCATCGGGTTGATCTTCACACCAGGTCCCATTGTCGGAGCAATAACAACGCTCTTTAAATACTGACCTTTCAGTGTGCTTGGTCTAGCCTTAACGATAGCATCGATCAGCGTCTGGAAGTTGTCGCTTAACTGTTCCTCTGTAAAGGATGCTTTACCAACCGGAACATGAATGATGTTGGTTTTATCAAGACGGTACTCAATCTTACCTGCTTTGATATCGTGAACTGCTTTAGTAACGTCCATTGTTACTGTACCAGCTTTCGGGTTTGGCATTAAACCTTTCGGTCCAAGTACACGACCAAGACGACCTACAACACCCATCATATCTGGAGTTGCAACAACAACGTCAAAGTCTAACCATCCTTCGTTCTGGATCTTCGGAATAAGATCCTCAGCTCCTACGAATTCAGCACCTGCTGCTTTTGCTTCTTCAGCTTTAGCATCTTTAGCGAATACTAAAACACGAACTTTTTTACCAGTACCATGTGGCAGAACTACTGCACCACGGATCTGCTGGTCTGCATGACGTCCATCGCAGCCTGTACGGATATGAACTTCGATAGTTTCGTCAAATTTAGCAACTGCAGCTTTTTTAACTAAGCTGATAGCTTCTGCGGTATCATATAATGTAGCGCGGTCTACTGCTTTAGCAGCTTCCACGTATTTCTTTCCTCGTTTCATTTCTATAACCTCCTGTGGTATTTGCGGGGAACGCCCTCCCACTTACTATTTAATATTAAAATTAATCAACTACTTCGATTCCCATACTTCTTGCAGTACCAGCGATCATGCTCATAGCTGCTTCAAGGGATGCTGCATTTAAGTCTTTCATCTTAAGTTCAGCGATTTCCTGAACCTGAGCTTTAGTAACCTTAGCAACTTTTGTCTTGTTCGGTACGCCGGAACCGGATTTGATCTTAGCAGCTTTCTTAAGAAGAACTGCAGCCGGCGGAGTTTTGGTTATGAAGCTGAAACTTCTGTCTGCATAAACAGTGATAACTACAGGAATGATTAAGTCTCCCTGATCTGCTGTTCTTGCATTGAACTCTTTTGTGAACTGAACGATATTTACACCGTGCTGTCCAAGAGCTGGACCTACAGGTGGTGCTGGAGTTGCTTTACCAGCCGGAATCTGTAATTTGATATATCCTGTTACTTTCTTTGCCATTTTTCGGCACCTCCTATGTGGTATTGGCGGGGGTTTATGGTCCCTCCCACGATATTGTTACCTTTGCTTGTTACATCTGTTTGATTTCTGCGAAACTAATTTCTACCGGCGTTTCGCGGCCGAAAAGTTCAACATTGATCGTTGCTGTCTGTTTCTGCACATTAAGGGCAGTGATAACACCAACGGTATCTTTCCAGGCACCGCCTGTGACAACAACTGTATCACCCTCTGCGAAATCGACCTGAATTTCCTCTTTCTTGATACCAAGAGGAAGCATCTCTTCCTCGGTCAACGGTACCGGCTTGGACCCTGGTCCAACGAAGCCTGTCACACCTCTGGTGTTACGGACAACATACCATGTATCGTCATTCATAACCATGTTGAGAAGTACATAGCCAGGAAACATTTTCTTCTGAACCTGTTTCAGAGCCCCGTTTTTCAGCTCAGCCACTTCCTGCAGCGGAACACGAACTTCAAGGATCTGGTCTTCCAGGTGTCTGTTTTCGATGGTTTTTTCAATATCGACTTTTACTTTGTTCTCATACCCGGAATAAGTATGAACAACATACCATTTCGCTTCTGACATACAATCACCTTATCCTTATTTCATTAAAAGATTAATGCCTTCGAGAATAAATGAATCCATGACGCTGATCAGTACGCAAAGCACGATCGACACGCAAACTACCACGATAGTCTGCTTAATCAGTTCATTGCGGTCTGTCCAGACAATCTTCCTGAATTCTGACTGAAGTCCCTGAAACCAACTCTTCTTCTGGCTCTTGCCAGCAGATTTTTCATTTCCTTGCATAGCCTGACCTCACAATTCTCTGTGAGTAACTGTTTCGTCCAGTTACCTTGGATTACTTTGTTTCCTTATGCAGAGTGTGTTTGCGGCAGAACTTACAATATTTCTGAGTTTCCATTCTCTCAGGATGGTTCTTTTTCTCCTTAGTCATATTGTAGTTACGCTGCTTGCACTCGGTACATGCTAATGTAATCTTAACGCGCACAACTTCCACCTCCAGTGTTTTCATTTGCATGGTCATTTTCCTCATGCCGGACGATGTATCCGTCATCTTTTCGGGCATAAAAAAAAGACCTAACTTCCATGTCGCTTGTCAAGTTTATCACACATGGCATGCCTAAGTCAAGTCTTTTCTTATTATTTATGCCTATATTTCATCGCATATTTTTTACAGGAAACGCAGCTATCCGACGCCGTATGGTATTTCTTCTGAAAATACCCATATCCTTTTCTTCTGTTGAACTTTATCAGAAGTAATCATATCCTCCATGGATATCTACAATACTTCCATTCATGTAGTTATTGGTAAGTATACTGTACGCCATATCTGCCACGTCTTTGATCTCACCGAATCTGTGCAGTGCGATCTTGCGGTTGATGCGTTCGTAGCTTTCCGGTGTGCGGTTCTCATGCCAGGGCGTCTGGATGAAACCGGGGGCAATGGCATTGACTGTGATGCCTTTTGGCTCAAATTCCTTTACCAGCGATTTGGTAAGGAAGTGGATGGCAGCCTTGGTCACGCCGTATACCAAAGAGGAGGAGTATGCCTGCTGCCCTGCATAGGAACCCATGAAGAGTACTCTTCCGCCCTCTGTCATAACAGGCATAAATTCTTTGACCATAAATACAGGTACAGACAGGTTGGTATTTACGATCTTATTCCATTCCTCGAAAGTGTAATCCTGAAATTTATCGTAAGTGCTGATTCCCGCATTGCTGATCAGCCAGTCTACGTGTCCTGCTTTCTCTTTTACTTCTCCGACGAAATTCATCATATCGTCATAGGAAGACATGTCCGCTTTCAGAATAATAAGCTTCTCCTGGTCTTCCGGTTTCAGGCTGTCCCAGAATTCATTGGCTTTATATGCATTGTGAGCGTAAGTGGCAAAGATCAGATCATCTTCTGCTGAGTTTGCTAGTATCTTCTCCACAATACCGCGTCCGATTCCGGAGGTGCCGCCTGTGATCACTGTTACCTTGCTCATTTTATATTCCCTCTTTTTATTCATCTATAATACAGACAGATCTGTTCTCTGTCATGCGGGAGTCTCCCCACTTCCATAAAACGGACTGCCTGCAAAAAAATTCCTTCTATAATTATATATTCCACATTACCGAAATATATTCTTCACTCCTACAATTCCATCAGTCTGTCATAAACTTCCTTCGGTGCATATGGCTGCTGATTATGGATCGGTTCACCCAGACAGGTCTTGGGATATGCAAAAGTTCCATGCTCCAGCATAACTTCCAGAAGTTTCGGACCTTCCCCTTCCAGAAATTCCGGTGCTTCTTCTCTGACTGCATCGCAGAGCATTCTCAGTGCGGGAATGCCGTAAGCCTTTGCCACCTCTGCGAAATTACAGGAAGCAAAACCGCAGCCGTCTGTGGTTCCTGCGAACAGACAGTCAAAATAATCTCTCTGCAGGTGACGGATCATGCCAAGTGCTTCATTATTCATAACCATGATCTTAACAGGAAGATTCTCTCTCTTCACCCACTCCAGTTCCTGGATATTCATTTGGAGTGCACCGTCTCCGCAGATGCAGGCGGTCGGTTTTCCGGTTGCATAATACGCTCCGATAGCTGCCGGAAGCCCGTAGCCCATAGCTCCATGTCCGCCGGAGAAGAGAAGTTTCTGTCCTTCATGATTCTTGAATGACTGGTAACTCCACACCATATGCTGTCCTACATCCACTGCGATCGCGGAGGTATCCTCCAGCATATCACTGAGGTCTGCGATCATACGGTTCGGATATCTTTCCGGCGTGGCATCATCAACTGCCTGAAGATTTTCCTTAATCTCTGTGCAGACATTCAGCCAGTCACTGATCCCCTCTGTATCCGGAGCTGCTGCTTTTGCAAGACAATCGATTACTGCACCTGTCTCTGCCTGCAGCTTCACTTCATTGATACCATTCTCATGGATATCTCTCTGAAGATTGTATGGATCAATATCTATACGTATGATCTTTGCACCTCTGGCAAATTCATGTACTTTGGTTCCGATCTGCCTGGTACACAGAGAAATGCCAAAGCAGAGAAGCAGATCGCTTTTTGCATTGGCGATCATATTTGCATAACGGTGTCCATAGGCACCGCCGATGCACCCGAAATTCAGCGGATGGTCGTATCCCAGAACTGATTTCGCCAGAACGCTGGTGATGATCGGAATCTGTCTCTTCTGTGCAAAGCGGATCAGTTTCTGCTGGCTGAAGCTGCTGTCCACGCCATGGCCCAGCATGATCACCGGACGTTTTGCCTGTTCCAGTGCTTCCAGAATCGTATCTGCCGCCTGCTGTGCTGCAGCTGCATCTGTATGTTTGTCCTCAAAAGTCATGTCATAGACCGGATTCTCCACTTCACTTCTCTGGATATTCATGGGAAGATCGATGAGCACCGGTCCTCTGCGTCCTGTGGTTGCAATATGGTATGCTTTATTTAATTCCTCCACAATGTCCTCAGGGTTTCGTATCTGAACAGCATATTTGGTAATCGGTTTCGCCATTGCCACAATATCTGTCTCCTGGAATCCCTGCTGACGCAGCCCCTTAATCCCTGAATACTCATAAGTGTTCAGCTGTCCTGTGAGAAAGATCACAGGCAGGGAATCATAATAGGCATCTGCCACACCACTCAGAAGGTTGATGGCTCCCGGTCCGCTGGTAGCATAGGCGCAGGCACATTCTTCCTTCGCCTGTGCGTATCCGCAGGCTGCGAAAGCTGCCCCCTGTTCATTGTAACCGGAATGATTCTCTGTCTCCGGATTTCTCTCAATGGAGTCTACCAGATGTGCGATCATGGTTCCCTGATAGCCGAAGAAATGGCGGATTCCTTTTTTCTGCAAAAACGTAACAATATAATCTGAAAGTTTCATGTTCCCTCCCGTCAGATCAGCGTGCCGATCTTACTTCTCTGTACTGTCTTTCCTGTTTTCTCCAGTACGTCTACATAAATGTCAAAAATCTCTTCGTCCTCTGCAAAGAGTTCATTCTTCTGCAGACTCTTCTGCATCATCTTGAAATAGGGACGAAATACCCTCTCAAGTGTCATATAATCTTCATTCTTATACAAGTTCTTAATGTAGTCTTTCTGCTTCTCATAGGAAACACTCAGATTCATGCGCTCCCCACAGAACTCTACATAATCCCAGCATTCATTGAAGTAGTCTTTGTGCCGCCTGCTTCTGGCAAGTTTGCGGGCATTTTTCATTCGCTCTTTACAGTATTTCTCAAAGTTTCCGGATTCTTTCCAGAACTGTGTATAGCTTACTCTCGCACTGACCACCAACGCAATGGGTGTCACATAGCGGGGTTCCTTTGCATCTTTATAATTCTTTCCATAGCTTATGGTAAGATACTCTGCGGTTTTTGCCGGAACCTGGAGTTCTGCACCTTCTAGAGTGACACGTTTACTCTGCGCAAAAATTTCTGCAGGGAAAACGGTAGTCTGTTTTCTTCTTTTGAGGATATATTTATTTGCTCCGGGCTGCTGGCAGGATCTGACAAGTCTGTCATACAAATGTGCAGCCTGTCCCTGGCGCCCGGTTATCATGCACTGCAGCCGCATAATTGTACGGTTCACCCTGCTCCTGAAATTTCTATCTGCATAGTTGATATGACAGAGCTCTGTCCATGCATTCTCATCTCTGGATAATCTGCGTTCTGCTTTTACAGAAGCTGCCGGCGTTCTGAGCGGAAAAATATTGACTCCTATTCCCGGGAATGCGTAGTCTCTGGTGTTGTCCAGATTCAGGCACAGAGTATCTGTATTGGTGTATCTCAGATAAAATCCTGAGAACCATTTGTGGCTCTTCATGGATTCCAGCGCTCTCTTTTCCCTTGGATCTTCATCCACAGCCAGACGGAACCGTTCCATATCCGCTGTTTTCATCAGCACAACTCCAAACATGGGATTCTGTGGGAAAGGATGCCCTTCCACTGCGCAGAGTGTCAGTCGTGGAGAGAGGTAATATTCTATTTTATTCCGGCGGCATATTTCATCGATTTCCTGTAATAATGATAAAATCACCTTTTGTTTTTTGTTCAACTCTTTACTCCATTTCTATTGATGTCACTTAACAGTTACAGTCTGCACGATCTTCTTAATATCTTCAATACTTTCATATTTATCAAGCCATTTATCAAGCACAACTGTAATATCCGTCTTCTTTCCAAAGCTTTTCGCCTGTCTGCTGCCATCGTTCAGATCATTGATAAAAATACGGTACAGCTCTGTTCTTACATAAGAAGGCATCTCATATTCCAGTGCTTTCCTATAATTTGCAAAAGCCTCCCTGGTCTGTCCCTGTTTCATCCTGACATCACCCACCAGCTTATAAGCGCAGGCTTTCTCTTCTCTGCGGAACTGACGGTTTCGTACCTGTTCTGCAAGCCACTCCAGTTCGCTCTCCTCACCTGTACAGATGATCTGGGTGCGCAGTTCTGCAAGCTCATCGGAATACCCCAGCCGCTTCCATGCTCTTGTAAGAGCTTTCCTGTACATCTTATGTTCTTCTGAAACTTTAACCTGTATATCCGCCGACGCTTTAACTTCTTCAGTTTCTGCTGACGGATCTGATACTTTTTTATTCACATCATCAGCCGATGTTTCATCTGATGTTCTATCTGATTTTATCTGTTTTCTGCTTTTTCCCGGATTTTTCTCCACACTGACTGGCGTGATCATCTGTGTGCCGATCACAGCCCGGATTTCACCGATTTCTTTCTCTATCTCGCTCTGCGTACGTGCACACACTGTTTTTGCCAGATATAATGCTCCCTGGATATCATCATCCTCAGGTATCAGACGACTCCACAGCTCCATCAATGCGAGAGCCTCCTTCTTGTTGTGGTTTGCAATAAGCTCTTCACAGCTTTTCAGGATTTCAGATTTGTATCCTCTGAAGAATCTGTCCATCTCCATCCATACAATTCCGTTAGTTGTCTTATTCTTTACCTGAAGATAAAGCTCTGCCGCTTTCTGCATCTCGCCATCCATCCAGAGGATATCTGCCTTATATTTCAGGAAATAACCATCCTCAGGAAACATCTTAAGAGCCTTATCAAGAAAACGTTCTGCTTCGATCCGGTTCTCTCCCGCATCCTCCATCAGGAACCTGCACTTAAATTTCATAAATCCCGGATGTCCCGGATATTTCTTCAGAAGCTCATTGACGATCTGTTCTGCCTCCTTTATCCGATGGAATTCATAATGATCCGCAGCTTTCCTGAAAAACTCAATATCTTCTTTCAGTCCCTCCATCTCAGGACTCAGATGGTCAAGCTGCTGACGGACCTGCATCATCCGATATGCCTTTGACACACGTTCTGTATAAAACAGAGTAAGCATTGCCGCATAGAATACATCGTCAGGTATCTCCACAAGTGTTGGATGATAAAAAGCATAAATGTTGGTATAGTCTTCTCTTCCGATAAAGTCAGCACTAAGCTGATTCTTATAATAAGAGCCAAAAAGTGCACTCAGCTTACGGAAAGATCTGCTTTCCACCAGCTCACTGATCTTAAGTCCTGATTCATCGATTGCTCTCTGCAGGTCCAGTGCAACAGCGCGGGCTTTCATTGCAAGCCCATCCTGGCGGACCTTATGGCTTTTTTTCGCAATGCACATATTATAGAACTTTCGGAACACACTGTCCCAGCGCAATCTTTCCTTATTGATCTTCGGCATGTATTCTTCACGTAGCTCCTGATAAGGAAGATCATCTACACACACTGCTACATGACCCTCCCTCTTATCATGAGGAGGCATATATGACCACTCGTCTCCATAATGCCAGATCAGATAGTCACTGCACTTATTTGGGATCATTGCCTTTTTTCCCTCAAAGATGCCATCCTTTACAGGGAACATCATATCCTTATCAAAAAGAAATGGGCAGCCGCCCCAACGCATGGCATAACGGTCACATTCCTCTTCTTTATAAGAGAACATGATCTTCTCAAGCTTTGCCAGTGTTCTTTTTTTACCAAGAAAAATATAAGAAAGAAGATACTTCAGATACATGGATGCAGGTATCTCCCAGCGGTCACTGTAACCTACGGAAATATTGATAAGATCTGAGTAGATCATCATGTGTGTTCTATATTTCTCGTATTCTTTGTCGTCAGCCGGAACAGGATCCAGTGTAAGAATGTCTATGATTTCTCCGCCACAGTCCTTCCCGATAATCTGGCTCTTATGGATGGCACAGGTATTGGTGGATGCGTAGCGCGGAAATGAATTTGTATAGTTTCTGTCCACCTCCGAACACTGTATCTCTCTGTCAGGCGGGAGTTCTGTTTTGCATATCTCTATGAATTTCTCCCAGTCCGGACGTGGCATATAAAGGTCTACATCATCATCCCAGGGAACAAATCCCTCATGTCTGAGAGCTCCGATCAGGGAGCCTCCTGCCAGCACGTATCTGAGGTTATGTTCTCTGCAGATTTCATCAACCTCCCTGAAAAGCTTCAGGAGGTATTTCTGTTTCTCCGTCATGAATTGTCCTTTCTGTTGATTGTTTCCAAAATTTCTATTATTCTTACCGACTCATCATAGAAAAGCCGGGTACATTCTGTCCGTTTGTCTCTGATCATAATCATCAGCTCCTGCAGCAGATAGCGGAAACCATTTCCCTCGAAGTTAAAGCTGTACCTTTTCAGAAATTCTTTTCCTGAAATATTGGCTTCAAAGTATCCGGTGTTCCACCAGTCATTAGGGATAGTTACCCTGCCGTTGCTTCCGATGATCACAAGTTCATTCTCAATGTCAACCGTTGTTCCGATCTCAATAGTCGCCAGTGCACCGGCGTATTTCATGGAAATCATATCATATACAAAACGGCCTTCCTGATTGCGGACCGCATTGGTGTTGATATCCTGGCATTTTTTTCCCAGCAGTTTCAGTACTGCGCAGATAGCTGTGCAGACCGTCTCATTAAAAGTCCTGCCGCCCTCGAAATCATCCTGGGAGATTGCACATTTGACACTTACCAGATCTCCCACCAGGTTACTGTGTACCAGCCATACCAGCTGATTAAACGCCCGTAGGTAGACCAGTGTGGTCCGTTCAATGAGAACCACATTGTTCTCCCTTGCCACCTGAAACAGGTAGCGCAGTTTCTCTGAGGAAAGTGTCATGGGCGAATCACTGATCACATATTTTCCTTTTTTCAGCGCTCGCTCAATATATTCTGCTCTCCGGTTCAGCGATGTCTTGATATAAACAATATCTACATCTGCCAGAAATTCATCATAGCTGCTCCAGCAGGAACCTAACTCATATTTATCACAGAATCTCTGTGCAGTCTCGTGATCCTCGCTGAATACACGTTCCACATGAACTCCGCTGACATATTTGGATTCCTCCACAAAATCATTATCCCGGATGTCATCCGTCACGATTCCCATATTAAAGATAACACCTTCACTGCGAAGCTTTGTACTGGAAATATTCTTGGTCCTTTCCAGATAAACTACATCACAGTAGTTCTTAAGGTAATCGAATTTCCCTCTCCAGTCAGATCCTACCACCAGGACATCAATATCATACTTAATGATGTCATTGACCTTCTGTCCCTGATATTCTTCAATGATGATCTCATCTGCCAGCCCCGTCCTTCGCACATTCTCGATTCTCTTAATGAGGCTGTCCCGCACATTGAGTTTGCCCCGCTCAATGTCAAAGCTCTCACTTGTGACACCTACGATCAGATAATCACCAAGTGCTTTTGCTCTTTTGATAATATTGTAGTGGCCTTTATGAAAAAGATCAAAAGTGCCATATGTGATTACTCTCTTCATTCTTTCGTCATAACTCCCCTGAAAAAAATATTCTTATTTTGCCGAACAGTTTTCCTGCTCCATACGTTACTGTTCACTCCGTTCACAGTAACGTAGCCAAAATTCATTCCAGA
>NZ_JAJDML010000002.1:0-161012 GCF_020594215.1 Blautia sp. DFI.1.216 | reverse complement strand
CTTTGCGGTTTTACAGGTTTTCACATAATCTATTTGAAGTAGCACAATAGGTTAATTTAACTTATCTATCGTTTATTCTCTCATTCAGATTCTTCTCTGTATTCAAAGACGAACCACTTTTCATTCATATAAATTTCTATTGTATCGTCTGCTCCATACTGATAACCAAATCCACTTCCAAAATTAGACTGATTATCTTCTGTTGGTATTTCAGTTCCATCGACAGTTGATGTTATTTCTCCATCCATAGTGCCACAACGTGCATCCATGATGCTTTCTCTCCCTGTATCGTAGTATAATTTACCATCTATTCTTACCATAGGTATTCTATCCCACATGGCATTTGCTTCTGTCTGTTCTATCACGGTAATTTTATAAACCTCTCCTAATTGTGCAGGATATGATTCCATTATTTCTCCGTTATAGCTAATTTCTACGAAATCTCCAATTTGCAATTCAAGGTTCTCTTCGTTTGATATATAAAACTTATCTGCTGAATCAAGTTCCAAAGAACCATCTACCGGTTTTACTATTATTGAATCATGATTCGTTTCAATTACCGATGCCTGAAATGTTACCATTAGCGGTCTATTATCTGCCGAAGCAAGCATTTCAGTTATACAATTACCTAAAGCAGGCGTTGGTTTATAAATTCCTTGATATGGCTGTTCTACATATTCGATTCCTTTATCTACATAGTAAAAAAGAGTAGTTCCTGCCGCCCCATCACAATTTATATTGATCGTAATAGAAGCTTTGTTGACCGGTGCATCATTGATTGATTGCTGACTGGTTGTTTCCATATCCATTAGCATAGATAAAAATTCATCAATAAACTCCGTAGCTTCACCTTCTGTGTTAGGTGATATAGCATATTTGTCACCGTCAGAGACACCAATCGATACAATATCCTCTCTGGCTGGCAATCTAATAGGATTCCCCTGTTCTTTTCTTCCACATGCACATAACATAATTGAAACAAAGTAGCAAAGACAAACCATACTGCATAATTTCTTTTTCATGGTCATAATCCTCCCCAAAATATATTTCGTATTATACGTTATCTAAGTGTATATTTCAATGTGTGGGAAATAGCCAGAACGTGTTTTTATGCATTGTGAATGCATGTTTATAGGCTCGTTTTCAGTGGGTACACAATTCCGAAAAGGGAGTTGTATAAAGCGATAAACTGTAAGCTATCAATCGCCACTTAGGCGTGTTTTCCCAATAACAATGTAAAACAACGGTATCATTATAATCATTGCTGCTATGATATGTACATATATGAAACTTTGTGTTCCTGTAACAAGAAACAAACTTGTTATTGTATAATTCCATAACCAATGAAATCCTGTGGGCATCCAAATACTCTTTGTAGTGTAAAACATTTCATTGGCAAATATTCCATATAGAAAAGGAAAAATAAACATTACCAGAACAGAAATATTATCGGTATTAAAAATATGTGGTAGTGTAAAAATAAGTGCAGCTATTACGCAACTCAAATACTTATTTTTACATTTTTGCAGCAACAGCCCAAAAATAATTCCTCTAAAAATAACTTCTTCAATAAAGGACACGAAAAAGTAAAATATGAATTTCCCTTTATGATTCATCAACAGTGATAAAAAATCAGTATCTTGAAGAATTATATTTGATTTGACTGATGAATAAACTATAAACAATACAATGATTGGCATTATAGCTCCAATTGCAAAATTCAGAAAATCTATTTTTCTAAAATATAACCCTATGCTTTTTAACATAACGCACCTTTTAACCTCTGATTTGTCATAATCCTGACACCATACTATTATGAATAAATTATCTCATGCAAAACAATTTCTTCTGCCCGATTGTGGATATTATTGCACCGCCGCACCCATTCCATTTGACGGGTACACTTTAATTCCTCGGTTACGCCCTCGGCAATTTTCATCTGCTCCATGATAGTGTCTAACCGTTCCTGTGCCTGTTCGTTCAGGTCTGTAAGATATGTCCATAGCTCTCCGGTCAATATCAATGTGTTCAATCTGGCTGGGTGGACTTCTCTTAAATATTCCCGGTGTAGCCGTCCATACTTTCCAATGGGGCGGTGTTCTTCCGGCAGCTTCAAATCCGGGATGTAGTAATCCCCAACAAGGATATAATCAATTCCGTTTTCTGTTATTCTTGGTTTCAATTCGCTCATGTTCCTTACCTCCTGTGGAAGCAGGCTCGTCTGGTACTAACTCAATCACATCGGTAATCTCACAATTCAGCGTTTCGCAGATACGGGCTAATGTGTCCATGCTGATGTGCTTTCCCTCTTTGCTCATGTTGGCAATCATATTCGTTGTCATACCGGCGGCAAGCCTTAAATCTTCTTTTCTCATATCACGCTCTAACAGTGTGTGCCAGAGTGGTTTATAGCTGATGTGCATATTGTTTTCCTGCCTTTCTATCCATACCACCGGGGCGGCTGCCCCGGCAGGAACTTTTCTCTTATTATTATAGCACCAATCTTGTGAAATCACAATTTATTCTTGTAACCTGCCGCTGATACCGTCTGGATTGTGCTTTTCCTTTCTTTTTGTTCCCTTTAATTAGCCATGAACTGTTTGATGCCCTGGCTCTTTACTGATGTGTGATAAAGAAGTAAAAGAAGTGTAAAAAAATTTGCCGTTCCTATCCGGCACTTGCGCATTGCGCCGGATAGGTCGGGCGGTCATTCGGGCAGGTCTACCTTGCCAACGAAAGAGTAGTAAATATCAATATCCTGTCTGCGTGTGCCGTTCTCGTCATAGCTGCACTCATGCACAACGATTTTCTCCACAAACTCACGCAAGAGGGTAGGGGTAAGTTCTTCAAAGCTGGTGTACTTGCGGACAACATTCATAAACTTTTCAGCGTTTACCGTGGCTTCCTGCGCTTTGGAAAGCTCTGCCCGGATAGCGGCGGCTCTCTCTTTCAGTTCTTTCTGCTCGGCTTCATAGTCTGCCGACAGCTCCGTGAAACGCTCGTCTGAAATGCGCCCGGTCACGCTGTCCTCATACAGTCGCTTGAAGATAGCGGATAACTCGCTGATACGCTTCTCGGCGGCTTCCAGCTCCTTTTTCTTTGCGGCGTTCCTGCGCTTGCCCCCGTCCTCGTTCTGCTCGATCAGCAGCTTCATAAACCGGGCTTCATGCTTCGCCGCATAGCTGGTAACTTTCCGCAGATTGTCCGTCACTCCGGCGGTCAACAGGTCGGTGCGGATAAAGTGCGCCGTACAGTCACGGGTACGCTTCTTGTAGCTCCCGCAGATGTAACAATCCTGCTTGCGGGTGGCGTTCTGGTAACGCTGCTGGTAAAGGACGCTGCCGCAGTCGGCACAAAAGAGTATGCCGGAGAATAAGCCCACTTCATCATAGCGGTTCGGGCGTTTGCGCTGCTTGCGTAACTCCTGCACACGCTCCCACATCTGGGTGTCAATGATAGGCTCGTGGTGGTTCTCGAAAATCGCCTGTTTCTCAATGGGGTTCTCTACGCTGTGCTTGGTCTTGTAGGACGGCTTCTCCGTCTTGAAGTTTACCAGACAGCCCGTGTACTCCCTGTTTTCAAGGATATGTACCACGGTATTGGTCGCCCACTTGCACTCATAGCCGGGGTGGTAGCGGCGGGTGCTTCCCGTCCGGCGGTATTCCAGCGTTCCCGGCGTGGGGATTTCCTGCTCTGTGAGCATACGGGCTATCTTGGTCGGCCCGTTCCCGGCAAGGCACAAGCTGTAAATCTGCCGCACGACAGGGGCAGCTTCCCCGTCAATGATGAAATTTTCGTCCTCGTCCATAAGGTAGCCATACACGGGTTTGCTCGTGACGGGCTTCCCGCTCATACCCTTAGACCGTTTTACTGCTTTGATTTTTTTGCTCGTATCTCTCACCAGCCATTCGTTAAAAATGTTCCGCAGAGGGGCAAAATCGTTGTCACCCTGTGCGCTGTCCACTCCGTCATTGATAGCGATAAAGCGGACGCCTTTCTGTGGGAAAATCATTTCTGTGTACATTCCCACTTGCAGATAGTTTCGCCCTAACCGTGACATATCCTTGACGATAACGGTGCCGACTTTCCCGGCTTCAATGTCCGCAAGCATGGCTTGAAAACCGGGTCTTTGGAAGTTCGCCCCAGAATAACCGTCATCTGTGTACCATTGCAGATTGGAAAAGCCGTTCTGCTTCGCATAGGTTTCAAGAATACGCTTCTGGTTTGAAATAGAATTGCTCTCACCTTGCAGCTCGTCCTCGTGGGATAATCTCGGATAAAGGGCGGTAATAAGGTTTCGGGTGGTCTGTCTTAACATAGTGTCCTCCATTTCCGACAGCCAGCCCCACTATTCCGTATGACTATCATACCACATGGGGCGGCTGTCTGTATAGGGCTTTTTGCTTCTTTACGTCCCGTCAAATTGCCGATTTTTGTGTAGCAGCTTCCGCTTCCAACACTTTCATCATCTTGTCGGCGGCGGTGGCGGTGGTGTCCTGCTTGAAATAGCCGGAAACGACAAGGACAGAATTACCTATGCGGATTTCCGTCACGCAATCCGGGCGGCGGGTGCTGCGGTCATTCTTTGGGGTGTTGGTCATAGGCGGCTCTCCTTTCTGTTCATCAGCTTTTTCAGTTGTTCCATTTTCTCCTGCGCCGTGGCTTTTCGGAAGTTGCTCCCGGTAAAGCGGACAGGAGAACACATTTCAATCAGACGGTCATAAATGCGGGCGTGGGCGGTGTCCTCCGGGTGCTGCAAGTCCTCCAGCGTGAGATTAGTCGTGACGATCAGCGGCCTGCCGCTGCGGTAACGACTGTCAATCACGTTGTAGACCTGCTCTAAGCCGTATTCCGTTCCCCGTTCCATTCCAAAATCGTCAAGGATAAGCAGCGGGAAGCTGCAAAGTCGGGAGATATATTCATTCCTGCCCTCAAAGCTGGCGGCAAGGTCATTGAGTATCAATGCAAAGTTTGTCATGCACACGGGGATTTCACGCTCCATAAGGGCATTTGCGATACAGCCCGCAAAATAGCTCTTGCCTGTGCCAACGCCGCCCCATAGCAGATAGCCAATGTTGCGCTCTTTCATGGTTTCCCAGTTCTCCACATAGAAATGGGCGTGTTCCATTTGCGGGCATTTGCCGTTGTCGTTCTCAAACGTCCAGCCCTGCATAGCCGGGTCTGTAAAGCCCCGCCGCTTTAACCTCTCAACAGTTTCAAGGTGGCTGCTCTGTTTCTCTGCGGCTTCCCGTTTCTCACGCTCTGCCCGCTGGCAGTCACATTCTGCCGGGTGGCGGTCACGCCCCAGCCATGCGGCGGTTTCTTTGGGGAAATAGCCCTCTTTGGGCTTGTGGCACTTCCCGCAGTATAAAAGCCCGTCCTCGCCGGTGTAGTCCTCCGGCTCCGGCGTGGTGTCGGTCATATTCAAAATCATTTCATCAAATCCATTCGTCATAAGCTCTCGCCCTCCTTACAGGTATAATCGGGTATGCCCTTTTTCGGGGCTTTCTTGGCTGCGTCCTCCTGCGCCCACTTGAAAATCGTGGCTGCATGGCTCTTGTATTTCCTCCCGCTGGAAGCGATATGGCAGGATAGGCGGTCAATGTAATACTCCCACTTGCCGGGAAGCTCTGTTTTCAGCCCGTCAAGCTCCGTATCGGAAAGAATGACATTGTGGTATCTGCCATAGGCGGCGGGGGCGGGGTGTCCCGTTTCTAACTCTCTCTCTTTTTCTATCTCTATATCTATCTCTATCTCTTTCTCTATCTCTATCTCTGGTGGACAAATGTCCGCTCGATATGGTGGACATTTGTCCGCCCCTGTCTGCGGCAGGGCTTTTTGTTCCTGCAAAGCCAGCCGCGCCCTGCGCTTGCGCTCCCCCTCGGTAGAGGACTGGCCGATTAAAAGCTCAATGTTGCTCATGTAGAGTGCGCCGCTTGGCAAAGGCTCCACAAGCCCCAGCTTCATAAAGATTTTCAAGGCTCTCTCTACAGTGCCTACCTGCTGGCGGGTAATGGTCGCAATCATCTGGGCGGTGTAGGGGATATTCTCGTCAAGCTGCAATTTCCCGCCGTTTTTCAGCGATTTCAAGTACAGCTTTAAGAGAATGTTGGAATAGATAACGCCGTCCTGCATACTTTCCAGAAGCACGATTGCGTCATCATCAAAATAGCTCTCTTTCAGCTTGAGGTAGTAATATTTGCGGTTATCTGCCATAGGCTGCGTCCTCCTTTTTCCAGCGTTTGGAATAATAGCGGGGGCATAGTATGATAACCGCCCGGAAGCTCTGTTTGCAGTCACGGGTGCAGCCCCGGCATAGGTCGTTGTAAGTGATACGGTTGCGGTGGTTGAGGAAGAAAGACCATTCCAGCCGCCGCTTCTTGCTCATTCTCGGCAATGGTAAGCTCCTTTCTGCCGTTCCTATCGGTGCAACGGGATAGGGGGCATTTTCTGTATGTTCTCGGTGTCATTTTCGGGCTTTTTCTGCCCTGTAAGCCCCGTTTGGAAGTCGGGGAGTTGCGGTAAGGGTTCATATCATACCTGTATTTTTGTAGGGTTTCGGTATCATTTCGGGGCAGTCTTTAACGCTCCTGTTCGTGCTTTTTCTGCTGGCTCGGTGCGCCCCTTAAAATCTGGTCGATATTGCGTCTGACTGTCTGAAGCTCCTGCGCCCGCTGGCGTTTCTCCCGGTAGTCGTTATATCCGGCGTTCTTCTGGACGGTAAGCTGCTCAATCTCCCTTTGCAGGGCTTTGCTGGCTGGCAGCTTGGTTATTCCATGCTCCCGGAAATAACGGGCGGCTGTGTCCGCTATGATAAAATCGCTTTCGTGCTGTTCCCGGTAGGCTCTCCGGGCTTTCTCCGATTTCTGCGCTTTCAGACCGTCACGGGCGGGCTTCGTGCCGATATAGCCCAAAAGGTTGCGCTGCAATTCCTTTTTCTCCCGGATAGCGGCTTCCAGCCCTTTCAGTCCGGCAAGGCTCTCCTGCGTGGCGGCGTTGGCTGCGGAAATGGCAGCGTCCAGCTCGTCCGGGGAAGAAAAGCCGTACTGCTGGTATAGCATGAGGGTAGCCGACATCTGTTTGAGGTTGTGCATGGTCGCCCACTTCTCATAGCCCCGTCCTTTCCCCTCGGCTCGCTTGGCGGCTATGTCTACCATGCGCTGTACAGTGTCATTGTTCGGGGCGTTTTTCGCTTCTTTTTTCGTCCGTAAGCGGTCTTTGATACTGCCGGGGTATTCCGCTATGGCTGCGGGTTTTTCGGCGGCTCTGGCGGCGTTCTGCTCCAAAACGGAGAGGACAGAAGCCCGGTCAAAATCGTCCCCCAGTTTCCGGGCGGTAATTGGCTTCGTCCTGTCCGGCGTGAGGTAACTTAGCCGCCCCCGGCTCTCCTTGACGGTCACGCCATGCCGGAGAAGCAGGGCAGCAAACTCGTCAAAGCCGGAAGCAGCGGCAAGGGCTTCCCGGATAGTCCGGCGCAGCTTCGCCTTATCCGTTTCAAACTTGGTCTGCCGGGGCGTGATACCGTCCGCAATCATAGGGGCGTTGGCTCTATCCAGCGCAGCCTGTCCTTTCTTCTGCGCCCAATATTCACGCTCGGTAATGCGCTCCTTGCTGCCGTTCAAAAGGTCTATCTGATAAAGCCCCTCGCTGTGGCACATTTCCATGACTTCGGCTTTCAGATAGTTCATAGCTGCGTCTGTGCAGCGGTGCTTGCAGCCTGCTTTCCTGTCCGCTGGCCTGTCCATGTGGGGCAGCATGGGAACCTCCGCAATCCGCAGACTGTTAATGACGATATGCACATGGATATTTTCGGTGTGGCTGTGCCCGTCCGGGTGGGTGCAGACAAGAGCCTGGTGTCCGGGGAAATGCTCGGCGCAGAACTTCTCTCCCAGCTCCTGCGCCCGATCAACGGTCAAGCCGTTGTCCGGGCCGTCCCGTGGGTCAAAGCTGATGATATAGTGGTGGCTCTTTACGTCCTCCCGTTTCTGGTTCTTGCCATAGCGGAGATTGGAGCGCATACAGGCAACGGCAAAATCCTCCCCGCCACAATTCAGAGAGGATATGCGGTAGTCTGCCCTCGGTATGAGCCACCCGTCTGCGTCAAGGGTGGGCTTCATGGTAAACTCGTCATGCTCGAATGTGAGGTATTTTTCAGCGTCCCCGTAGTTGGCATTTTTAGAGCTGATATGTTTGAGTATCGCCAACGGCTTCACCTACTTTCTGCAAGACTTCAAACTTCAAGGCGGCAAGGTCGGCGGCAGCTCCCCGTACCTCGCCGGATAAGGCGGTATAAGGTGCGCCGTACTCGTTAAGGCTCCGGGCTATCTGGTTGAGGTTGCCACCGATTTTCCCGTACTCCGCTGTGAGCTTGGAGAGGGCGGTAAGCAGCCCGTCATTGACCGGGGAAACGGTAATCACGGGGCGTATGGTCGCTCCCCGTATGGCTTGCCGGATAAACTCGGACTGGCTGATTTCATACGCCGCCAGCCGCCCGGTGAAGTCGGCGTATTCTTCATCTGACAGGCGGGTTTTAACCACATGGCGGCGGTGGGGCGTATTGTATTTCTTTCGCATGGTCTGTGACCTCCTTTCTCGCCCGACAGGGCGCATAGCAGGGTTTGGGGAAGGCACTCCCCAACAAGATTCCCGCAGGGGCAAAATGAGCGGATAAGCGAATTTTGGTACTGTGGTAGAATCTTGCTCTAAGAAAAGCACGCTCCGGCTCGGCGTACTTTTTACTCAATTTCTCCTGTTATGTTCTACTACGGACAACTTGCGATTTTGCCAAACGGAACGGCAAACTTTTTTCAAATGCTGCACACTTTAGGAGAAATGGGCGCAAAAAAAGCAGCAAACCTTTTCAGATTTACTGCTTGTATGTGCCGCTGTAATGGGCGGTGGTTATTCAGTTGTATCGGGCGGGGATACTCGGCTAAAGCGAAACTTAAATAACGCTTTCAGCAGCGTTTCCGTGATGAAGTCCTCGGCTTCCTTGTCAGCTTGTCCGCTGATACGGGAAGCATAGCGTATTCGCCGCCCATAATATTGCAATACGGTGTTGACCGCTTCCGGCTCGCCGCTGGTAGCCTGTACGATTGTGTCATAGGGGAGAAGCTCGTTATTCCTCATGCGCCAGTCCCTCCATTTCCTCGTAAAGCTGCTGTATGGTTTTTCGGATATGGTAGCCCGCTGCACTGCGGCTGCGTCCGTACCGTCTGCCGATTTCATGCTGCGGCATACGCTTGAAAAAGGACAGATAGAGCATTTCCTGCTTCTGCGCTGGTAGACGGGAGAGGGCTTGTACCAGCAGCCCATTGCTTAGGATAACGGTATCGCCGCAAAGATGGACGATGTATTCCTCGTCCGGCTCCGGGGCTTTGAAATATTCATCTGTCGTGCCTAAAGGATAGTGCTTTTCATCTGTGATGTAGTCAAGGGATATTTCTCTTTTGTGTTTCCTGCTCCATGTCCGCAGCGCTGTGTAGCTGGCATTGCGGATAACAATTTTACAAAAAGCGTGGAATGTGTACTCGATATGCTCTTTGTATTCTTCTGTGCAAGTCATAGGAAATTCCCCCTTCCCTCCGCAAAGAGTTGTGGCTGGTTGATGGTTGCTTTTTGTGATGACAAAGGGCGGCAGCATTTTTTGCTGTCGCCCCTTGATTACCCATTTGCGAAACCGGGCGGGGCTGTCAACGGCGGGCTTTAGCCCGTTCATCTTGACCGTTGACTCCTCCGGTTGGGTTTGCTATTTGTGTTTTAATCACTTACCTAAAGAAATTATTTTTCTTTCCACGACTTTTCAAGAAAATCTGTTAATTCTGGGATTTCCATCTGTTTTAGACCAGTTATATTTCCATTTCTATCTCTTTCTGTAATAATGCCAATATCACCGTTTGCAGAGTGTACCTCAGTTCCTTCAAAAGTTCCATCGGTAGCCCGGTTATCAGCAAAATAGCAGACTGACTTACCATTAAAAAACAGCTGGTTTTCGTCAGAATTATAGGTTAAACCGTATTGCTCATACTGTTCTAAGTTATTAGCAGTTTCTTCGTAAATCTGTTTGTTGATTAGTTCATTAAATGCCTTTTGTTCTTCCGTAAGCCCTTTTTCATAGTCTTGGTCAGTGGTATCCCGAACATTTTCAGCTTTGCTTTTTTCAGGTTGAGTTGAAGAAAAAACAGCATATACGCCACCAACCATCAAAAGCATTACGGCAAGAGTGAGAATAGGAACAATTATTTTTTTCTGTTTCATCATAATATTAAATCCTTTCTTTTTGCAAGTTGATAAGTATAGTATAGTGTTTTCCTCCTTTCACCCATAAGAGCAGCACCATCACAGAATGTTACACATGATTTGCAGTTTTTTAAGCTCTAAAGTATAAAGAGTAGCTACCTCACACAAAGATAGCTACCCTCAAATTTTATGCAGCTTTACTCGAAAATATCTTTTGGTGCAGTAGGTAATAAATCGCCTTTCTTCCAAATAAGCTCACAATTATTAGGTGTACCATAATATACAGCAATGTAGTCCTTTTTTTCATGGTTAAACCCATAATTCATTATTTCGGTTTCTCCATCGGATAATTCTTCTTTGATAACCGTTCTTAATACAGAAATATACAAGTTTCTATTTTCGTCTGTGTAAGTCTTAATTGTTCCTCCACAGTATCCGTCAAGTAGTTCTAATCTAAAAGTAATCTGTTCATCGGTCAGTGAATATGCCGAGATTGAAATTTGCTCTGGGCTTACCATGCTATTTTGTCTTATAAACAAGGCATAATATGTTCCAAATATCGCTGTAAGGACGATAGTCGTTATTACAATTCCTATGATAAATGACCTTAATAGTGAACGTTTCCATGAATGTGCCATCTTCCCCATGACACTGCTTTGTATGCTTTCAGCATTTTCCTTTGTATCAACCACACATTCTGTTTTTAGCTTCTGAAAAATATTGGAACACTTTTCACATTCCTGCAAATGCTCCTCAATCATTTTTCTGCTGTCTGCTGAACAAACTTCATCATAATACAGCGGCAACATATCTTGAATGATGTCGCATGAAATTTTACTCATAACTTTCCTCCTTTACTTGTTCAATGATTTTTAATTTAGCTCTATGAAAGGTTACTCTTGCCCAACTTTCTGTTTTACCAAAAAGTTTTGCTATATCCTGATAACTTAATTCTCCTAACACCCGTAAAGAAAAGACTTCCTTATATGGCTCTGGTAAATTGTGTAGCAGTTTATGTATTCCAAACGCCTGCTCTCTTTGTCCTAACAAAATCTCTATGGAATTAGTATCAACTATTTCATTCTCTACAGAATTAAGGTCGATATTTCTTTTCCTGTGCTTCTCATACAAGAAAAATGAATGCTTCGCAATTTGGCACAGCCAAGTCGTTATTTTACAGTCACCTCGAAAGTTCTCATAGCTTTTCATAGCCTTAAAAAAAGTATCTTGCGCTAATTCTTCTGCAAGTTCTTCATCGTGGCAAAGAGCTAACAGATATTTATATACATCTTCAAAATATAAGGTATATATGTCACTAAAATTAGGGGTATTCAATTATGCACACCTCCTTTCAGCAATAAGAGTAGGCAAGTAACATTTTGTTACAAAAAATATTTGAAGATAACATCAACAAAATATATTATAGCGTGACCGTGTTTGATTTTCAATTTCTGTAAATGCAGAAACATGGAGTGTTCCCCAAATTATACGGAATAGCAGGGGTACTGTCATATCTAATTTATTGTTGCTTCTTTACCAACCATGAGCATTAGCGCCGGGATTGTCATTTCCATATCCTTCCAGAAGGTTTACGACACCCCACACGCCAAGACCTGCGCCGATTGCGACTACAAGAGTTTTTAAAGTTGTAATTGCACTGCTAAAAAATGCCATATACAGTCACCAAAACTGACTTCTTTCAGGTGTTTACGGGAATGAAAAAACACCGACTAAAAAGCCGGCGCACCTAATGTCAGTTATTCCTTTCCTCATTATTTTTCGTTCATTCCCAAGGTTACTCCGACAGCTCCACCTGAATTACCTCCACCTCTTCTTCGGGTTTCGGTGTGTACTGCGGATTTAACTCTTTTTCTACTTTGTACCGGTTCTTCTCGTTTTCATCTGCAAGAAGCCGATAGTTTTTGTGTTTCGTGATATCATATTTATCCGAGAAAAATGGTCTGGCACCACGGATCTGCAGGATACATTTTCCTCCATCCATGACTGCAATCTCATCTTCCGTCATCAGCTGTTTGCCTGTTTTCTGGTAATTCAATCCAAAGGACTTCTGATTACTCCTCGTCTCCGAAGTGTTATACAGGTCAATGGTTTCCTTCCCCAGAAGCTCACTCATTTCCTTTAAGGTAGTTTTCTCTTTGCCACCAAGAAAAAGTGTAGTATCACAGTTGCCCAGAATGGTATCTGCACTATCCTTATACATTGCCTTTAGCTGACTCTGGGACTGCAAAATAATAGAAGCAGAGATTTCCCTGCTTCGGATAGTTGCGATCAGCTTATCGAACTGAGGAATCTGACCAATGTTTGCGAACTCATCAGCGATGACACGCACATGCACCGGAAGTCTTCCACCATATTCATCATCTGCCTTATCGCAAAGCAGATTGAAAAGCTGTGACTGTAACATGGCAATCACAAAGTTAAAGGTTGTATCTGTGTCGGACATAATCAAGAACAAGGCTGTTTTCCTATCCCCGATCTTATCCAGTTCCATTTCATCGTAAGACATGATCTCACGAAGTTCTGCGATATCAAATGGGGCAAGTCTGGCTCCACAGGATATCAAAATCGACTTCGCCGTTTTACCAGAGACGAAAAGTCAAGGACTTTTTCATCAAATCCAAAAAGAAGTCACATTTTGCGGACTTCCTCACGGAGCAGACGCTTGATTTTGTCCTCCATTGTCTCTTTTGCGGTCTGGCTGAAATGCACACGGACGATATAGGTTGTCTTGCCGATCTGCTTTCTGACAGTCGGGCAAGTGGCGGTGTTGGTTGCGGTATTGTTCATTCAAAATCCTCCTGTAAATGAAAAATGCCCGGTGACTGTTCATCATCGGGCGGTGTCGGTATGAGGGAACAAGGCAAGGCGGCAACATTAAGGTATCTATAAAACCCTTGCCGTCTTTGCCACGCTTGCCGTGTTCCTGTTGTCAATCTCGGAGATAGCAGACCCATGCTGTGCCGTCTTTCTCGGTCACAAGTCTGTCCCCGATACGGCTCTTTGCCGTTCTCATGGTGCGTGAGGAAATCCCACGCTCATTGACTGCCTTTTCCAGCTCTGCACTCGGCATACGCTTTCCGTCCGCAAGCAGTTCCAGAATGAGCATTTGCGCCTGTGCGGTCTTGCTTTCGGTCTTGGCGGTGTCTGTCCCGGCAAGAAGCTCGTCAGCGGTAATGTCATAAGCCCCTATCCACTCAAAGCCTTTCTCGTCTCCCAGAGAAAAGGCAAGGGACTGTCCGGGCGGCGCAAGGGAGCTTTTCTCATGGATAAGCACCCTCGTTGTGGGACTGTCCTTCAGCTTGCCGATAAAGAGCAGACTGCGGACTGCCGCCGTAATGTCGATAGACCCTAATCCCCGGTAGGTGCTTTGCGTTCCTGCGGCTTTGTTCAGGTGTCCAATCAGCACGATAGCGCACCCGGTAGCCTGTGCAATGTCTCCCAGACTGCGGAATATCGGGCGCACCTCGTTTGCTCTGTTCATGTCCACATCTGCGCCCAGAAACGCCTGTACCGGGTCAATGATAACAAGCCTTGCGTTGTTCTCCCGGATTGCCCTTGCTATGCGCTCATCGGCAAGGGTCAGCGGTGTGTCCCTATCGTCAATGACAAGCACTCGTTCAAGGTCTGCGTCAGCTTCCATCAGCCGGGGCTTAACGGTATCGCCCAAACCGTCCTCGGCGGTCTGATAGATGATATTAAAAGGCTCAATTGTTTCCATACCGGGCAAGGGCTTTCGGTTGGTGCAAGCCGCCGCAAGACGCATGGCAAAGTAGGTCTTTCCCTCGCCGGGGTTGCCCTGTATGATCGTCAGCTTTCCAAAGGGGATATACGGAAACCATAGCCAATCCACGCTCGTCAGCTCCACATCTGCCATACGGAGCATGGGGACAGGCTGGGCGGTGGGCAGCTCTCGTAGCGTGATTGTTTCCGCTATAAATTTGCGGCTGGGAATGTCCCCTTGCTGACGGAGAACATCGTTCCAGTCTTTCCTTGCCGGGACAAGGCGAATGACGGCGATCTCGCTGGGAATGGACTGTGCCAGTCGGGTACAGGCTTCGCTTCCTGCGGTGTCGCTGTCAAGGCAGAGGAACACTTTTTGGGTGTCCTTGCGTTCAGAAAGAAAACGGTCAAGAGCTTTGCCCGAAACGCCGCCCAGGGCAAGATAATTTCTTTTCTGCCAGTCCTGCGGATAAAGGCAGATAAAGGACAAAAGGTCTATCGGAGCTTCAAAGACAAAGAGCTGGTTGCTGTTGCCCTCATATCGGAACGGATAGGACTTGTCAGACCCGGCAATGTCCTGTCTGAATGGGTCTGCCGTTCCTCGCACATGGGCGTATCTCGGCGTACCGCTTCGGTCTCTGCCGACAAACACAACATTGTGCCGCTTTGCTTCCTCGTAAATATCCCCGGAAAGAAGAAAAGCCTCAACAAGCGTTTTGTTGAGACCTCGGCTTTCGCAAAGAAATTGAATTGCTCTGTCGGCTGTTCTGTTGTGCAAGGGCAAGTGAAACGCTGTGGGCGGTGTTGTGCTGGCTTCGGTCTGCCCCTCGCCGCTTTCGCCGGTCAGGAGCTGGACAGCTTCGGGAAAGGACTTGCCGTAAAACTCCATGACAAAATCAATGGGATAGCCGCCCTTGCTCTGGCTGTGGCGAAACCACTTGTTTCCCCGGACGGTCAGGCTGTCATGTTCTTTCCAGCGGTATTCTCGTCCGCTTTTGATAAGCGTCTCTCCCTGTGTACGGAGAAAATCTTCCAGACTGACGGCGTTCGCCCGATCAATCTGTGGTTGGGTGTAATTCATCGGGATATATCCTCCTTTTTGTGTCGTGTTTGGGGTCGATTTTGGAGCATTTGTTCCTCTGTACGCTCGTTAAATCGGGCGGCAGTATCTACACATGACTTGACCTTCCAAAGACGGTGTAAATCGTCTCTGACGGTCTTAAACTCGCCATAGGTGGTGTTGTGCGCCTGTTCCAGCTCGTCATACTCTTCGGTCAGCTTTTTCATATCCACCTTGCCGTCCGGGAATTCTCCGGTCAGCTTGCGTCTGGCGGCGTAGAACTGTTTCAGTTCCGTTTCATGCTCTGCCTTGTACTTGGCTCTGGGCTTCTCAAACTTGATTTTCTGCAAGCCGTCATAGACAGGCTTCAAGCTCTGGAAAGCAGCAGAGCTGTCATAGAGCCGCTTAATCGCTTTCATTCGAGCGGTCTGTTCGTCCAGCGTTTTCTTCAAGCTCTCTGTGGCAGCACTGTGTTCGCTGACACGGTGTTCCAAATCCTCAAGGGAGTAAATCCCGTTTGCCCGGAGATAATTGAAAGTCTCATTCATCTCCTTTAGATTGCTGACCTTGTCTTTCTGCGAATACGCCCCGGCTCTGCGCTGGGTGTAATAGGCGTTCAGCAGAGAAACAAGGTCGGGTGCCTGCGGCTTGGCAATCTCCGCTTTTGCTTCGGCAATCCAATCGAACAGGAGAGCGATTTTCTTCTTGATGTCCCGGATAACGGCATTGGTTGCCTTGATCCAGCGGTTGAACTCGCCTTTCTCGGTGCGTATGCCTTTCTTCTCCATTGCCCGGACGGTTGCGCCCTCGTGGACGGTGGGAAGAAGCTCCACGCCCTGACGCTCATAGCTTCGGTGGTCGATACGAACGTCAAGCCCCTTTTCCGCAAACTTGCCATTGCATAGCTCCGCCCATGTCTGCCGCCAGTATTCCAGCGTTTCGGGACTGCCCCAGTCGGTAGTGGGAACGGCGTTGAACACAAACTTTCCGTTTGCGTCTCGAATACGGTTGCCGTCCTCGTCCAGCTCATACACCCGGCGTTGCTTTAGCCCCCATTTGCCGTTCTGCTCGATGGGGCGGATAGGGCAAAGCACATGAAAATGTGGATTGGGTATGCCGCCGTCCTCACGGTCTGGCTGGTGTACGGCGAAGTCAACCACCATGCCCCGGCTCACAAAGTTCTCCAACAAAAATTGCCTTGCAAGAGCGATGTTTTCCTCAAGGGAAAATTCATTCTGCAAGGCAATGTCAAAGCTGTATGCAAGCTGGGCGTTCTTTCCACGCTCGGCTTTTTCCACGGCGTTCCATAGGGTCTGGCGGTCTGCGTATTCGGGCGGTGCATGGGACGGCAGGAGAATGTCAGAGCAGATCACGCCGCCCTTTCTGGTGTAGTCGCTGTATTCGCCGTAATACTCGCTATACAATCGCGCCCCGGCTCGGTAGGCGGCAGAAGCGATAGCGGACTGTCCTGCGCTTCGCTTAGTCTGCGTGACGCTCAGATGAAATAGTGCCATCGGCTTTCAACTCCTTTTCTCTGTTCGCTTGGTTGGTGTGAGTAATCGCCATGTGACGGACGGCTCGCTGGACTTCGGACAGAGAAAAGATGTGTTCCATCAGCTCTGTCATTTCGGTGCGTGTGAGATCTTTGACCTCCGGGGCAAGACTCTCAACCGTGCCGCCCAGATTGCAAAGGCGGTGGGTGCGCTTGGTGCGTTCGCCTTTCTCCAGATACTTCTTTCTATTCTCAAGACGCTCCAGCTTGTGCTGTTCCTGTGCAAGCTGCGTCTCGGCTTGCTCCTTTTCGGCTTGGAGCTGGTCGAGGGTTTTCGGTTTTGTCATTGTAATTGACCTCCTTTTTTGATTTTGGGGATAAAAAAAGACCGTCAACTTTTCGCATAGTGCGACCAGTCAACGGTCAGTTTTTCGGTATTCAGTTGTTGTGTTCAGTTCGGTAAATTGAAGTTGGTCAAAGTTGTTGGCGAAGATATTCCACAACATTTCCATTCGTATCATAGAAACAGATGTTTCCTACATTGAGGGGCAGGACAATGGCGAAAGGCTTGCCACTATCAATATCAATCACCTGAATGCCGTTGCCATCATCTACTTCAAGTCGAACAATATTTTGGGTATTCATTGAGATAAATGCCCTTTCGTTATTTCCCTCAACAACAAACTCTGCAATGTAATCATCAACCTCAACTATATCTCCACCACCACGGAAGAAATATCCAAAAGACAAGCCAGGGCGATTTACATAGACAGAAAAAGTGTGGTCTGTCTTGTCCTGTGGGTAAGAAATAAATGCAGCCATTGTGTCGGAAATGCTTCCATCAACAATCCAATCATCCAAAATTTTTTGAGATTGGCGAATGTCTGCTTCTAAACTGTTTGCGGTTTTACCAATGTCATTGTTTGCATAAAGGAAACCGAAAACCAACACACAAGCCAAAATAACACCCAAGAGGATTATGGGTAATTTCTTTTTCATAGAATCACACTCCTTTATCAAATTAAGATTCTTGATTTTCAAACTTGCTGGCGGCGAACGGTTTGTCAAAACCGTTTGCGGACGGCAAGTCCACAGGGGATAGCCGCTTTAGCGGCGCAAGGGGGTGTAGCCACCTTGACGGAACGAAGTGACGCAACATTCTCGGTCATGCAGTTTTCTTCTGCTGACGGAGAATGAAGCTCCGCAGGACGCACTACTCTCGACAGAGAGTATAGAAGTGCGCCCTTTAGTTCCTAAAGGGATTTTCTTCTGACCCAAATTATATAAAATGTGGATCAAGACATTTCTAAGAGGTACTCTCAGATTTTCACAACATAAGGTTCATCTTCAATAATACCCTGATCGTGGGTAACAATGATAACCGTTTTACCTTCTTCATTGAGTTCGTGCAATAATCTCATAACAATATCTCTGTTTTTCTTGTCAAGTGAGCCAGTAGGTTCATCTGCCAAAACAACAGAACATTTTTTCATCATAAGACGAGCTAAAGCAACTCTCTGTTGTTCACCACCGGAAAGCTGATAAACTTTTTTGTTAACTTCCTTTGATAACCCCACACGGTTAAGAGCTTCTTTAAGTGATACTTTAGTTCGGCTTGATTTTTTAATCAAACTTAAATTTTCTTTAACCGTCTTATTTTCAAGCAGTGCAAAATTCTGAAAAAGAAACCCAACTGTATCAGCAAAAAAACTGTTTTTATTTTTAAGCTGGGTAACATTTATCCCTTCAATTACGATGCTACCGCTATCCGGCTTTTCGATACCACCAATCATATTGAGTAAAGTGCTTTTTCCACTGCCGCTATCGCCACTGATTACTACAAAACTTCCATCCGGAATTTCTAAATTAAAGTTAGAGAAAATTATTTTATCTCCAAATGCTTTATTTAAGCCACGAATTATAATCATAAACATCCTCCCTTCAATGACTTTGAGACATTTGTTTTTTCAACCCACATAATATTGGTGAAAATGATTGCCATTTCAATAATGGTGAGCAACGCTCCAATCAGTAAAGCAATCCCGACACTTGCGTTAGATATAAAAATCGAAACAATGCAAATCAATATCACAACGGCTATATTTTCTATGAGATTAACGGAAATAAATCTTTTGTGCCTTTCATAAAAGCTATAACCTAAAACCTTTTTGAGGGAGATTTCCATAGAGTTAAGTCTAAATTCCATTTTCGCTTCAGATACGATGATAGCTATATCTAACAGCAATACTAATACGCAAAGAGAGCTTATAAAGCTAATCAATTTTACAAGGAAACTATGACTATAAGTGTAATCCTCTCCGACATTCGTCAGCATAAAATAGTGTGAACCAAGCTGTTCTGAATATTTTTCCGCAACATTGCGAATTGTGCTTTCATCGCATCCGTAGATTACCTCACCATTATATGTTCCTGTTTCGATATAACTTCCATTTAAATCAACAGCCTCATTTGCCTGATAGATCACAATCGGATTTGTTGCTCTTGACAATCCGTCAATAGCCTCTTCTCTGTTCGAATTGAGATAATAAAACCTCTCTCTGCCAGAATATTCTTTATAAACAACACGCAGTTCTTCTGCATTTTGGGTAAGAGAGCTAATTTCCTCTTTTGCGATATCTTTGTATGATTCCGCATTTCTTCCCTTTGGCACGAAGACCACTATATCCTCTTTTTCATCATCTTCAGTAAGCATATCAGAAAACCCTTGTAGCATATCTCTGGCATTATGATTTACAAAAATATAATTATCCGTATCGCTTATCCGGCTGCCTATGCAGACCACCGGATTTATAGTGTTGTATTCATTTACGTAAAGATCATTCCAAAATTTGCTCTCTGTGGATTCCTCCTCATTTTCTTCAAAAGGAGGTTCAAGCTGCATAACTCCAAAATAATAATCATTATAATGATTTTCTAAAAGAGTAGTGTTTGTAAGTAAATTACCTTGAATGCTACTGAGATTTGTAGTTATTGTAAAAATTGTCATAGCAGTAGCAAATACTTTAAGACCGTTCAGAAGATAAAACATTCCTTTTTTATCTGAAGCATTGGCAAAGGCTTTTTTTACATCAAAGCGGACAAAAGCAGCATAAGGAATTACGGAAAGAACTGCTCCGGCACAATACACTGCCAAAATGAGATGATCTTCATACGCTCCCGATATAAATTGAGAAACAAGCAACTTTGCTAAGACGAATAATGCAGCATATGAAATCATATCAGCCACTACAGCTTTTAGAGCAATCACAGCAGCATTTTCGCCCAGAGAAGCTCGTACAACTACTTCCTTTTGCCTGCGTATCACCTCAATCATATTAAGTACAATCATCAATATGGCAACCAAGCCCCAAACAATGAACATCATATCAGTTTCGGTTGATTGCCAAAACTCTGGCTGCGATATAGAATATTCTTTTGCCAAATCTTGATATGTGGCAATAATGTCATCATCATCACCGATATAGCTGACCATTATTTCCTGTCCATTGCCTGTGTTTTTTGCTTCTCTAAAATCTTTAAATTCTATTACGGTAATTCCGCCTATCAAAGCCGTATATGTTTTTTCCTCAATATCCATTGTGCTTTTAAGACTATCCCGAACAACGGTATCATCACCATAAATATAAAGTCTTGTCTGATAATTAGAAACTCTCTGATTAAAAGTCGAAAAAATATGAACACCATGCTTCTCAGCTGTATCTTCTGCATTGGCTAAAAATGAATCCATATCGTCATTAGTAGTTGTGTACCTGGACGATAAATAATAAGCACCATTAAAGTTCCAGAGCATATTTTGATATACTTCAGCTTGCATAACAAAAGCAAAAATAATCGTAATCAACAGCAATATATTTCTTATATGTTTCATTTGAAATTCTTAAACCTCCTTTGAATAGGTAACAGACACACGATTGCCCAAAATACTAATATGGATTTTTTCATACAACCACATTCTCTTGTTAGATTCTAATTTTCCGTTTTCTTTATTCGCATAAATTGTACCATAAAACTCGTGAACAATTCTACCGCAACTTTGGAATATATGAGAAAAGTCCGAACAGTTTTCTGTCCGGACTTCCTCGCTCAATCGTATATCAATTCCGCTTTCACAACTTCCTCTGCCTGTGCCTTGCAAGCGTTCATCTGCCGCACCCATTCCATTTGGTTTTCAGCTTTCAGTTGCTCGGTCACGCCGTTTTGCTCTGCCAGTGACCGCACGATCAGCTCCATGCGGTTTCGTGCTGTTTCGTCAATCTCGGCGCAATGCTCAAAGAGCTTGTCGGATAGCACCAGCTCATTGAACAGTATCGGACGGTGCATTTCCAGATACGCCTTGCGAAGTCTGCCGTAGTGTCCGATGGGCTTGGTCTTGCGGATAATGATGTTCGGGATAAGGTAATCGCCGTTCTGTGTGTAAGTGATATTCATGCTGTTTGTACTCCTTTCATCGGCTCTCTCTGCGGTAAACTGCTGACAGGGACGAACACGCCCTTTGCAATGTCCTCCGCACGAATGGCGGCTTTCTTAGCTTCGATTTCTGCCTTTTTCCGCTTTTTGATTTTGTCCTCGTATCGCTTCTGTGCTCCGCTGGCTTTCCGCTTCAAGTAGTTCTGATGAAGCCTGTCCTTGCGTTCCTCACGCTTGCGGATTTCCTCTAATTCCTCCGGGGTCAGCTCCACTTCTCCAAACGCCGGGGGAACAAATCGACCGACAAAATTGAAGTAAATCTCGACCTCCTGTGTGGTCTGTATACTGCCCTTGCGGTCACGCTCATGCACAAGGATTTTCTCGATAAACTCGTTGAGCATGGCAATGGTCAGCTTGTCGAAGTTCTCGTACTTATCAATCAGAGCGATAAAACGATCAGCGTCCTTTTCGTGCTTCTCATAGCTCTTGACAGCCTTTTCCAGAACAGAGATTTCAGCGGTAAGCTCGGACTGTTCCTTTTCGTATTGAGCGTCCAGAGTGGCATATCTGCTGTCGGACAGCTTGCCTAAAATATTGTCCTCATAGATTTTGCAGAGCAGGACTTCCAGCTCGGAAACTCTCTGCTTTGCTGTGGCAAGGCGTGTCCGCTGTTTCCTGACCTCTGTGGTCTGCTGGCTGGACTGCGCTTCCTGCACCACACGGACAAACTCGGCTCTGTCATGCTTCGCATACTCGGCAATGGCTTTCAGCATTTCAGAGACAAGGGACAGTACCACATCTTCATTGATACGGTGCTGGGTCTTGCAGAGCGTTCCGCAAGGAACTTTGGTGTACTGTGAGCAGGTGTATTGAGAAATGCGCTTGCCGTTGTTGGTGCGGTGGACATACATCTTGCCGCCGCAATCGGCACAATAAAGCAAGCCTGTGAGGGGAGCTGCTTCGCCCCAGCCGTCCGGGTAGCGTCTGACATTCCCACGGATTTTCTGCACAAGGTCAAAGGTCTGCTGGTCAATGATAGAATCATGGGTATTCTCGAAAATTGTCCATTCGTCCTCCGGAACATAATGGCTTTTCTTGTCCTTGAAGTGCTTTCGGGTCTTGAAATTGATGGTGTGTCCCAGATATTCACGCTTTTCAAGAATGTTGCAGATGGTGGAAGAACCCCAGCCGTACACATCTTTGAAAGTCTTATTCTTGTTCACGCCCTCGCCGTGCTGGGCAAGGTAAGCGGACGGAATAAGCACTTTTTCCGATTTCAGTTTGCTGGCGATCTGATACGGACCGTAGCCCTCAATCGTCATGGCAAAGATACGCTTGACCACCTCGGCGGCTTCGGGGTCAACCAACCATTGGTCTCTGGCTTCGTTCCAAAGATAGCCGTAAATGACCGTGCCTGTGAGGTGCTTGCCGGACTTGCCTTTGGACTGGAAAGTGGAACGGATTTTACGGCTGGTGTCTCTGGCGTAGTATTCGTTCATAATGTTGCGGAAAGGGGTAAAATCATCGTCCCCTCTGGCACTGTCCACGCCGTCATTGATGGCGATAAGGCGAACGCCACGCTGACGCAGGATTTCCATAATCTGACCGACTTTCAGATAGTCACGACCCATGCGGCTCATGTCCTTGATGCACAAATACTCCACATTCCCGGCTTCCACTTCTTTCATCATTGCTAAAAATCCGGGACGGTCAAAGCAAGTACCACTAATGCCATCGTCCGTGAAATGGACAATGTTTGTAAAGCCCTGCCGTGCGGCGAACTCCTCCAACATTGCCTTTTGATTGGATATAGAATTGCTCTCACGCTGTTGGTCATCATCTTTGCCAAAGTCATCACGGCTCAGTCGTTCGTACAGAGCTGTGATTTTCTCATTTTTTCTCATAACTTGCGCTCCTTTCTTCGGTTTTAGGCTGTGTGTTCTAAGAGACGTCCCAACCGCTTGATTAAGAAGTCTTTTAGAGCATACAACACCAGCCGCCATTTTATATTTTTTATACTGTCTGACCGCAAAGTGCTGCGGATCTCTTTCTTCCAGCTCCTGGAACATCATATCCACAGGATTCTGGTAAGTTTCATCCTCTTCACGGGTTTCGCTTTCGTTCAAAAGATCCAGAAGGGTATTCAGATTCTTTTCCTCTTCATCCCCTTCATACCAGATAAAAGCAATCAGTGCTGTGTACAGCAATTTCTCTGCTTTCACCCAAAAATCTTCGGAAGCTTTTTCCCCTTCGCCTTTGGTATTCACAATGATTGTTGTCACCAGCTTCAAGATATCTTTTTCAGACCGTATATAAGCAAATGGATTGTAATGAAGCGATTTTGAAAAGTTAATGGTATTCAAAACCTTAATCACATATGGCTCATGAACCACTTTTCCAGATTTATCTTTCATAATATTTCCATTCTTATCTCTCTTAGGCGGTCCCTTTGCTAACATCTTCCCGCACTCCTCAATGAGAGTGCCCTTTGGATCTGTAATGACCATGGAACAATTCATCTGCATGACCGACGGTTTCACGAAAAATCGTGTCTTACCGGAACCACTACCGCCAATAACTACAATATTTTTATTTCTTGCATATTTCGGTTGTTTTGGTCGACTTTCCATAGTCAATGCTTCTGTTGCTGTCAACGGAATATTCATCCAGGGATCATCTGACATATAAGGCTTGATATCCTCTGCAGTTCCCCATCTGGCTGAACCATACTCGATTCCCTTCCGAAGTTTCTTTGCATCTGACTGTTTCTGCCAAACCAATAGTTTCAAAATAACTGCGACAGTAACTCCAACCAATAGATCTCTCAGGTCAAAGCTCAACAGAATCCCTGTAAAGATCCGATCTGCATGTTCCATCGCATATAACAGTTTGTTCCCTATATCTTCTCCAGGACTGCTCCTGTATAAGCAGGATGCCCGGTCCGCATAAAAAGCGGTCAGAACATAGGGAAGATTTGTAAGAACCAGTTTCTTTTTATCCAGGGCGGACAGCCTGACCCCAGCTTTATTCTTCCACTTCTGCATCAGATTATTGCCGTTTTGTTTCTTCATCGGCTCTGTTCCTGATGTCGGTTCTTTACTTTGTCCTTCGTCTTCTTTGGCATCATTGCCCGGTAAGCTGCAAGACGCTTATGAATGGAAGGTTTATTCGCTTTTTGAATCTGTTTCTGGGAAAACTCACGGAAAGCAGCATTGAGGGCATCCTGATCACGTCCCTTGAAAAATACCAGATAAACCGGCGGCTCTTTGCTCTTGTCTTTTTTCAGAGCATAATTGATCCCATATTTTCTGGCATACCGTTCAAAGGACTTGATATTTTTGTCCGTGATCTCGATATTGACCATCCCGGCATTCTGTTTTGCCAGCTCTTTTACCGTGACCTTTCCCTGCTTCGGCTGATTTTTCTGTGCTTTCTTCTCTACTGATTTCTGCTTCTGATGACGCAGATACGCAACAAGAACCTTTTTCAACAGGTCTGCCGTAATCTTAGTAGCCCGAATACAGAACGTGACCGTTTTCTGAGTTACCTCTTCCTGCATGACTTTTCCCTCCTTTCAGCGATTCAACTGCTGTCCAAATCTGTAATCATGGCAATCACCCCCTTTAATGAAAAAAGACAGATTAACCGGTAATCAGGTTCTGCACCTGTACGAGTTTTTCTGTCCCTTCTTCTTTTCTCTTATCTTCTCCACCACAATAGATGGGAACACACATTTCAAGTATTCTACTGTAAATACGCTGATGGGCAGTATCCAAATCTGTGGACTTCATTTCATTCAGTCCCAGATTCGTTGTTATGATCAGCGGAAGCATTTTACAATAGCGGCTGTCTATCACATTATAGACCTGCTCCAAAGCAAACTCGGAATTTCGTTCTATTCCCAAGTCATCAATAATCAGCAGCGGATAATCCACAAGATTTTGTATAATCTGGTTCTTATCTGCCTGATAGCTGGTCATTTCATTTAAAATCCTGGAAAAGTTTGTCATCATGACACGTTCTCCCTGTTCCAAAAGTGCATTTGCAATACAGCCTGCAAAAAAGCTCTTCCCGGTTCCAACCGGTCCCATCAAAAGCAATCCTACATTTTTTCTCTTCATATCTGTCCAGTTTTCTACATACTGCCTGGCGATTAGTATCTTCTGGTTGCTTCCATTGTCATTTTCAAATTTCCATTCCCAGAATCTTCTTTCCCGAAGTCCGACGGATTTTCTCTGATAAAGCTGCCGCTGTTCTTCTTCCCGCTGCATCTTCTCATCCAGTTCCTGCCTGGCTTTTACCTCGCATTCGCACAAACAGGACACTACATGCTCAAAACCCATCAGACTGACTTTCATCTGTTTTCTTTTTCCACAGGTGCCACAATGAAGACATCCCTCTTCGTCCAGATAATCTGCTGTTACTTTGTTTTCCATCACAGGCTTTCTCCTTCCTGAAATTCATATTTATCCATTCCTATCCTGGTTCCATCCCTTTCTGCCCAAAGACAGATTGTTGCAAAATGGTTTTGATACTCTTTTCCACTGGATTTCATATAAACAGAAAGATGATCAATCCGTTTCTGGTAATCCCATGGAAATAGCGTCATCAACTCCTGCAGTTCAGCTTCCGACAGAACAACATTTTTAAATCTACCATATTGACTGAATTTTTCTTCCAAAGCGGGTGTATTGCCCTTACTCTTATCAGTATGATTCTTTTCAGTCTTATTTATCTTAGTATTACTTCCATCCAGATTCTTGCAGTCCGGACTTCTATTTTTTTGCGTTCCGGACTTCCAGTTTCTTGCAATCCGGATTTCCAATTCTTTGCAGTCTGGATTTCCAGTTTCTGGCATTCCAGAAACAAAGTATCTTACTGGCTTTCCTCTACTCCGTTTTACAAAATTTTTCACATATATGACAGAGGGACGATTATTCCCCTGCCGATACCGCTCGATCAATCCAATCCCATGCACACTATCCAGCTCATATAGAAGCTTTGTCACTGTCGTATGCGACATTCGCAACAGCTCCTGCAATTCTGCGATCGTGTAAATGATATAGACATAACCCTCACTGTCAATCCAGCCATTTTTCTTGGACAGGCTGATTCGATCAAGCAGAATTCCATAAAGGAGCTTTGCGTCTGTGGACAGGCTTGCAAACTCTTTTTCTGTGAACAGAGCTTTTGGTATCCGAAAAAAAGAAAACTGGTCAGATTCTTCTGCTCTGAAATATTCAAAATCTGCCATAATATTTTCCTACTCTTCTACATCAAAATCACAATTTGCTGCACTGCCTGTACCATGGCACATCTCATCAAATACAAAATTGAATGATTGAATCATTTCGTCCAAATAATAATTTCTGGCCTTCTTGTTACAAGCATACATATCACCAATAAAGCCTTCATCATTCCCCATCGCATGAACAAGGGTTTCCAGGACCTTCATAAACTTCTTTTTTGAACAGCTTTCATACTGTCTGTTCACATATTTCTGGATATCTAACACACGAGCAGGATTATTTTCATTTTCCTCCAGAATTCCAAATGCAAGATCCATACCAAACTCATATCCATCAGCCTGAATTTGATCAATATCCATCTCTCCAAGCTCATCCTGGTATCCTCGCTTTTCCATTGCAGTTAAAGACGTTTCATATTGATCAATATATCCCATATCCGCAATAGTTTCAAAAATATCTCTGGATGCTTTCACCATCTTATCCATAATAATTTCTCTTTCAGCCAGCGGCATATTTGCCATGATAGTATCTAATGTCATCATTGATTCTTCCTCCATCTCATTTTCATAAATACCATTGATATAAAAGTGGTTCGCCTTTCCATTGTTTGGAATGATACGCACCAGTTTACCAACCTGAACCAGTTCCTGTACTGCCTGATCTACTCCATATCGAGTCGTATTCAGGTCTTTCTTTATTTCACTTTTGGGATAGATAACAAACAGATTCCCGTTATGATCTACCCAGCCATTTTGCACCGCAAATTTCAAACGATCCAGAAATAAGCTGTATAGAATCTTTGCTGTATTTGACAGATTTTTGTATTTTTCCATCTGAAACAGCACCTTTGGCACCTGCAGACAATCTACCGGCATATACTCCATCTTACTCATTGATTGTTTCCTCCTTCTGTTTGTACAGCACTTCGGCTGAATTAATATTGATTTCCAGCATCCCTACAAACACCTGATAGTACAGCAGGCATATCTGTTCATCCTCTCTTGCCAGATACAATCCTTCCAGTTCATTGGACGGATGTTTCATTCCGTATACTGCCTGACAGATATCATGGATTTTCTCACATTCCACACTTCTAAGATGCATCTCCAAGGTGTGATTAAATCTCTGCCAGTCCTCCAGTTTCTGATTTACTGCCATCATGCACTGGAACAGTTCCGCTGCTTCACATGCTGCTGACAGCACTACATTTTTGTTGTTGATACTTCCATCGGCATTTTTCATATGCCCTACCATATACGCCTGATCTACTGAAACCATCTTTTATCCTCCTCTATCTAAACGGCATTTCTTCTTCCATACCCTCTGGGATCTCTAAGAACCCTTCCGCATCTTCTGGAAACGGTGGTCTGTCAACCATTTTTGCACCTGCGAATTCAATCCGGTTTGCATACACTTCGGTGGTATAGATCTTTTTCCCGGTATCCTTATCTTCATAATTACCTGTGACAATCTCGCCTTCCACCATGACCTTCGTTCCCTGCATCAGATAATCTCTGGCAAATTCTGCTTTCTTTGCAAAAGCCTTTACCGGAATGAAACTGACTTCATCGGAATAATTTCTTCTGACTGCCAGAACGAACTTGGCAATCTTATGAAGTCCTTTTTCATTCTCCACTTCGTTGTATCCAGGATTTCTTACTAATCGCCCGGAAATAACTGTTGTATTCATTGGCTTACCCCTCCTATGCTTTCATTGATTTGTAACAGATACCGATACATGGTCCACATTTTCCATAGGCACATCCGTAACATTCATCTTTTTCCAACTCTTCTTGCTTCATTTCATCGGCAAACATTCCTAACAGTGTTGTGTAAATCTTTTTCATTGCCAGGAATTTTTCTTCTGCTTTTTCCATCTTCTCTTTGTAAAATGGGATCAGTTCACGAAGAACTGGATGGAAACGTTCATTTTCATCATCCCAGGCACAGGTTTTCATCATACAGCGTGGCTGTTTCTCATAATTGCCCAGATAATATGGGCAGAACGTACAGCCTCTTTCTTTAACAATTGCCACCGGAATCACTGGCATCTGACTTTTGATTTCCTTTGTTACATGCTTACTTTCAATTCGCTCTCTCATCTTAAAAATCCTCCAAGAATATATATATTTGCAAAAGGGAATTCCCCTGAATTGCCTGTTTTTAAGCACAAAAAAAGAGGCAGACTTACGATTTTTATTTTCGCAAGCCTGCCTCTTATCAATCTAATATTCTATTTTCCAATGACATACCGTATAAACACGTATATCGCTCTGATCACATACACTGGAATCATGATGCTTCCAATCAATGCTCCAATAATGACACTTAATGCAGCCATCCCAAGTGTTGCTGTTATATCCATTCCTTTTGGAATCAGGACCAGCCGCATTTTATGTATTCCAAATGGAAGTCCGGAAAGAAATATCCACCAGAATAAGTCTGTCTGTCCACTGACTTTCATGATGGTGGATACCATCCAGAACCAGAATAGCATAAATGCCAGTGGCAGTATTGATTTTTTAATTACATCTTCTATCATCATCTTTTCATTCCTTCTGTCCAACTTCGCATATCATATTATTGTTTTTCTGCCCATGATGCCAGGAGCATAAATATCACTTCTTCCATCTGAGCTTTAGAATATGACTCAGGAAAATACTGTTTCAGCTTTTTCGCCGGAATCTGTACCTGTACTTTCTCAGTACTTTCATTCATACAGATCTGGTCAATCTCTGAATATGTCAACATCTGCTCTTTTGCAATCTGCTTCAATTCCTTTGCCTGCTTCATAGACGGTACCATATTGTGATTACTCATATACTGAAGCAATATCTGTTGTTCTTCACTTCTCAAATATGAAACTTCAACAGCTGTATTAAAGGGAAGCTTCTTCTCGTCTGCCAGTTCTAAAAGTTCTGCGATTAACTCTGTCAGATGAATATATCGAAGAATCTGTCTGGAACTATCTCCTGTATTCTGACTGACTTCTTCTGCCGCCAACTTCTTGCCAACTTGGCAAGAAGTTAAATCAGACCGTTTTCCCTGACGCTTTAACGCCTCATATTTCATTTTATAAGCGAATGCCTTTTCACTGATCAGCAGCTCTTCTCGTTGAATGTTGGAATCTACCATGATCACCGTCGCTTCATCATCTGTAAGATCTTTGATGATAACAGGCATTTTCTCTAATCCCGCAAGTTCACATGCTCGTTTTCGCCTATGACCAGCTACCAGCTCATAACCACCGGACTCTCTCAATCGCACAATACCAGGAACCAACACGCCATATTGTGTAATGCTTTCTGATAATTCTTCCATTTTCTTATCATCTTTTACTTGAAACGGGTGATTTGGAAATGGATGAAGGCTTCCTATTTCTATCTCACAAATTCCATTGTTTGTTTCTTCGTTTGTTCCAAATAACGCATCAAGTGGCTGTAAGGAAATGGGAGTTGCTCTTTTTTTAGATGGCATCTTTCAGCACCTCCTCCGTCACTCTCCGATAAGCTTCTGTAGCTTTGCCTTTCGGATCATAAGAGAAAATACTCTGTCCTTCTCTGACTGCTTCCTTCATTCTTACAGAAAATGGAATATAATTATCAAAGATATGAATTTGACTTCCATATACATTTCTGAGAAGTTCCATGTTATTTCTGGCATCATTCGTATGAGCATCGACCATCGTAAACAAAATACCTCCGACTTGCAGCTTCGGATTAATCTGCTTACGGACCTTACCGATTGTTTTTAACAACTGCTGCAATCCTTTGATTGGCAGGTAGGATGCTTCAACTGGAATGAGGACTTCATCTGATGCAGCCAGCGCATTAATCGTAATCATTCCCAATGATGGCATACAATCAATGATGACTACATCATATTGATCTTTGATACCATATAAAATCTGTTTCAATACATATTCTCTACTCATTGCATTTACCAACTGTACTTCCGTACCTGCCAGTCCAATGTTAGAACAGATAATGTCTATTCCTTCTGCCTGATGCCTGATATAACAGTCTGAAGGAATATCTTCATCTTTCATTACTGTATCCATAAGAGCTGTAAGTGTTTCATTACTTTCATCACAATCACGATATCCAAATCCTGCGGATACATCAGACTGTGGATCGGCATCTACAATCAACACTTTCATATTCTTTTGTGCTAATCCTACTGCTAAATTAGCTGTACATGCGGATTTTCCCGTTCCCCCTTTTTGGTTTACAATAGAAATAATTCTAGCCATTTTTCATCACCTTTCATCGTCATCAATCAAAAAGAGGACTGAATTAGACATCCGGAATCTATATTCCGTGCGAGCTAATTCAGTCCTATAATTACAATAATTCTGTTGTTTTTACTCTTGTCTTACACAAATCCATTTCCAGTCTGAATCTGTAATAATTCATATTCTGGAATGACAGCGCTGCTTTATTTTTCCCTTTTCAGGAAATTAAAAATAAGGACTAAATTAGTGCAACCCCTTGTATTTACTGGAGTTTTCTAACTTGTCCTTATTATAACTCGACCATGAGGTGTAATCTTCGGTAACGGTTCTTCATGCTTGCTGTTGTACTTGTCTACAAGTTTTCGGAATACAGCTTCATAATTTACTGCCACTTGTGGATTGCCATTGCGGTTGATGAATAAAAAAACACTATATCCGTCAATCACAAGGTTCTTCTGTTTCCTGCGGTGTTTCAGTATGTTTTGAAAGGCTTGATACACTTCGTCGCTCATTGTCTTGTAAATATATTCTTCTGGTGTAGGGCGTTTATTTCCAAAATACTTTTTGAAATTTGTCTGCACCTCTGGGTCGGCACTATCCATAGCTTCATCAATCGTTGCTTCAATATCAGCCCGAACATCAGCCAATGATACACCGCCAGCCTTTGCACCAGCTTTTAATGCCTTTTTTATATCTCGTTTTCTTAGACTTATCATATTTAACCTTTCTTATCATAATTGCAAATTTATAAATTCATCAGTATTAAAACTGAAATTCAAATACGCTACTAAAATCATTATTCAAGACATAATAAACTTTGTTTTTATTAAATATCCATACGAATTGTTTTGTGTACAATATTACAATAACTTATTATGGAAATTATAGCCATAATCCCCCACAAAAAGAGAAAAGGAAAATTAGTATAACTCATAGTAGAAATAACATTTGCTGAACAACTAGCTATAATAATTGCACTGACAATCGTTGTCTGCACAGACATTTTTATAAATCCTATTTTTGTAGCTACTATGCCAACGCATAAAGCGTACACAGAACATAATAATAACTCACTCCATATTTTAATGATATTTCCAAAAGAAAAAGTATCGGGAACTAGAGGGAATATGCGTTCAGTAATAAAGAAAATTAAAAAAATCAAAGCACTTCCGAGAAGCATACCACCAATTCCACTAAAAGCTACTAATAATACTTTCGCTTTCAAAAGGGTAGATTTATCAACAGGATAAGTAAACAAAAGTAAATTAAGTTTTCCAGCATACTCTTTGATGATAAATGTTGAAAACATAACAGAAATTAAAACAGCGTAAGCTACGGTTTGCAAAGCATTTATTAAAGTCCAAATATTTTCATATGTTGAAAATTCGATAGCGTCCACTTCACCGCCTGCATAAGCAATTAAGGCAAATGTGTATAAAAATCCCAAAATCACTAAAGAGATACTGTTCCTTCTGTTCGTAATAAGTTAATAGACACCAACACTCCCAATATAGCAGGAAACATTGGACTTCAGAAATGGGCAAATAAGGAAAATTTAAAAATTGTCTCTGCTGAATATAACAAGATGTTCACACATAATCTACATAATTTTTCAGGACTTGAAGACCGCATAGCCTTGTTACATATGCAGCAAAAAGAGGTAAATACCTCTGTTGTTTCTCTCGAGTCTCAGATACGCCATCTTCGAGAAATGCTAAAATATGCCGAACAATATCAGAAAAATAAAATTTACGACGACCATTATAAAAGCTCCAAAGATCCAGATCGTTATTTCCGTAAATATGAATCTCAAATTATTCTTTTCGCGGGTGCTGAACATATTTTACAGGAAAATGGCATGGATCTGAAGCATCTTAATTCCAATAAGTTACAAGAGCAAATTGCAGATCTTATTTCCAGAAAGGAATCACTAAATACTCAATACGTTTCTTTTAAGCAAGAAATAAAAGAGTTGGAATTGATACATCAAAACCTGTCCAAATATCTCAAACAGGATGCTCCTGAAATACAAAGATCTTCTCATAACCAACTCCCTTCTTTGTAAAACCATAATAATAGGCAGCGATTTCACTCGCTGCCTAAATTCCCGTTAAACCGATATCCCACACCTCGTACTGTTTGTATATATAATGGTTGTCCAGGATCATCTTCTATTTTTTCTCTGATATTGCAGATATGTCGCATAACCACATTATAATCACCGGAATAAGGTTCATTCCATACCAGATCATAAACCATTTCTTTTCCAAATATTCTACCTGGACTTTTCGCTAAAAGAAGTAAAATATCATATTCATATTTTGAAAGATGAACATCACTATCATTCTTTTTAACAATTCGTTCCTGTAGATATATTTTTAATTCTCCAAACCTTATAATTTCCGGTATGAATTGGTTTTTATGTTCCCAGCTAGTCAATATGTTTTCACTTATGCTTCCATTAGCATCTGTGATTCTCTCAATAATTTCTATCTTTTTCACCTTTATTGCCTCTACATTATTAATTTTATATTCTATATATCATCTGCCATTTGACTTTTTTCTTCTACAAGTAATATAATATATTTATTACATATGTAGGATTTAGCAGGAGGATTTTATTATGTCACTACCCCAAATTTCAGAAGCCGAATTTGAAGTTATGAAAATTGTATGGAAATATGCTCCCATCAATACAAATGAAATTACAGAAAAACTTACTCTAACTACCAGCTGGAGTCCAAAAACAATTCAAACTCTTATCAAGAGACTTGTTTCCAAAAAAGCTCTTTCCTACGAAAAACAAAGCCGGGTATTTGTCTATACTCCATTAGTCCAAGAAGATGAATATATACGCCAGGAAAGCAATTCTTTTTTAAAGCGATATTATAATGGAAATCTTTCTTCTATGCTGGCTTCTTACCTTGAAGACGATAAGCTCTCTTCAACAGAAATTGATAACTTACGCCATTTATTATCAAAACATCAGAAATAGGAGGTTTTGAATGAGCAACTGGATTATCCACTTTTTAATCAGTAATATCTTCATATGTATTTTTACACTTGTAATAATCGGAACAAAAAAACTTCTGAAAAAATATTTATCTGCGGCTACACAGTACCATCTCTGTTTTCTTTTATTTTTACTACTTGCCGTGCCATTTTTTCCTGTACAGATTCATGGCTCACAACTTTTTTCATGGTTACATTTTTTTCAAACTGACACAGGACTTAACTCTGGTACCGACACGCTATCCGAACTTACCAGTAATACACAAAATATTTTGTTAAACCAGGTGAATGATTTTTCAGTTTCCATCAGTAGTCAATTTTCTGGAGGCTTGAATACCATACTCTTTCTAATATGGATAACGGGTGTTATGATTATGTCAGTCCTCACCCTTCATTCATTAAACTATGTACGTTCCATAAAAAGATCTGCTCTCCCGCTTCAAAATCAGCAGGTAAAAACTATTTATTACAATTGTTTAAAGGAACTTAAAATCTCTCACCCAGTATCAGTCTACAGTACTGCATTTTTAAAATCACCAGTTTTAATCGGAATAATACATCCCAGAATTTACATTCCCATCCATTTAATTTCCGAACTGAATCCTGATGATATGCGTTTTATGCTGCTACACGAATTACAGCATTACCGTCACAAAGATACATTTATTGGCTTCCTCATGGTCATAAGTAATATACTCTACTGGTTTAACCCTTTTGTTTGGTACACTTTAAAAGAAATTCTCTGTGACCGTGAAATAGCCTGTGATTCTGCTGTATTGCAGATGATTTCTGCTGATGAATACCAAGCTTATGGAACTACACTGATTAATTTTGCAGAAAAAATATCCTCTTTTTCCTCTCCACTGGCAGTTGGAATGTCCGGAAATTTCAGGCAGATGAAACGACGTATTCTCAACATCGCCGTTTTTAGGAAAGAAACTCTTTATCAAAAAATGAGAGCATTGATAATTTATCTGGTCATTAGTGCTGTTTTTATTGGATGTACACCCATTTTATCCATTGATGCCTCTACTCAAAGCGTATATCATTTTAGTGATACAGACAAAAATATCTCCCTGTTAGATATATCCGAAACATTTGGAACATATGATGGATCATTTGTTTTGTATGACAATAATTTGGATTCCTGGAAAATATACAATCTTGAAGAAGCCACCAAACGTATTCCGCCAGAGTCTACCTACAAAATATACGATGCATTATTAGGGTTGGAATCCGGAATCATCACACCAGAACACTCTTCCATGACATGGAATGGTGATGCCTTTCCTTTTCCATCCTGGGAAGCTGATCAGGATTTAAACTCTGCTATGCAAAATTCCGTTAACTGGTATTTCCAGGCAATTGATTCGCAGCTCGGAATTAACAGAGTCCAGGGATTTTTGAATAAAATAGAATATGGAAACCAGACAACCAGTTCAAATCTGGATTTATACTGGTCCGATTTTTCATTAAAAATCTCGCCTTTAGAGCAAGTAACATTATTGAAAAAATTTAACACAAATGAATTCCATCTAAATTCCCAAAATGTATTTTCTGTTAAAAATGCTATAAAAATTGCCAGTACACCTAATGGTAATTTCTACGGAAAAACTGGAACCGGTCGTGTCAACGGACAGGATATCAACGGCTGGTTTATCGGATATGTAGAAACTTCCGATAACAGCTATTATTTTGCAACCAATATCCAAAGTGATTCTAATGCAACTGGCAAAAAAGCATTTGAAATCACTTCTGATATCTTAAAAAAATTACATATATGGAATTAACAAATATGAAAGGGCTGATAGTTGTTATCAGTTCTTTCTTTTTATTCTATATTGATATTTGGGAACTTCTTTCGTACCATTATTCAGAATTTTATTCCCCATATATTTAAAACTCTTATCATCGTTGAACTTAACAGTCAGCTCACTTGTAATAACGGCATCATTACATATAAATGTATCACATACAGCATCAACAACCAGCACATTGTTTCCCTCTCCGCTATCTCTTATTTCAACGACCTCCGGTAAAGATGTTCCAAAATAAGTAGGGCTATAATTTAAACAACCTAATCGTTCCCAGTCATAAGTTTGATGTTCCGAATCAAATACTGCCCATTTTTTAATTTGCTCCGCTGTTATCGGCAAAAACTCCATTATCAGATTTTCAAACTCTTCTGCCGGAATTCCACTTGAGTTACCTGAAAACTCATATCTCTCCCCGTATTTCATTCGATATAAATATTCATATAAACCATTATAATCTAACCCTTCCATATCAGATCTATCCCAATCAGAACATAAAAGATTATTCCCCTGATATCCAAGCAAATACACACACTTCTTCGAAACTTCCCGGCATTCATCACTTAAAGGTTTAATTCTTATCATAGAACTGCCATCAACCGCTTCTGATACTTCCGGATACTTTGGAACGCATAGCGTATAACCAAACCAGCCTTTTTCTGTATATTTCCATTCTTCTATCCTTGTATACGAAACATATACAATAGATGGATTGTCGTTCATACCCCAAACAGCTTTCACAGCCAGCAAATACATATCTGTCCCATCATAATTGAATTTGAGTCTTTCTATCCCACCATCCCTGTTAATCCTATATAAGACGATATCTCCTGTCAGATCCTGTTCTGCCCTGAAAAGAAATTCTTCCATTTTAGAATAATTAGCCATATTTGAATACGGCGCTGATGTAATAACAGGGACATTTTTTTCCTTTAATACTTCCTGCATTTCTTCCATTACTGTCTCAGAAACTACTACATTCGATGAAGTTCCTTTATCCGCCTTTTGATAAATGGCTTTCATCTGATTCATAACATTCTTACAATCTTCAATAGCTTCTTCTTTCACGACTTCATCTACTGGCAAATCATATCCTCTTTCTTGTACAGCATAATTCGCAGTTTCCTGTGAAATATATTCTAAATCAGCCCCTTTACATTTTGTATTTCCTATGAAAAAGCATCCCAAAATAAATAAAACACTCACCATCTTTTTCAGTTTTCTTTTTGTACTCATATCAATTATCTCCATAACATTCCTCCCACTTTTCGTCTAATAATCTTTCCGTATACCAGGTAACCTCTATTTCTGACCTTGATACATAATTGGATACATATTGAAATCTATCTTTATCTAACAGCCGAATGGTTACGCTATGACAAAACGCCTGATCTAATTCTTTTTGTGGCCATACCGCATTTACTTCCAGTGTTATTGTTCCATCTTGATTTTCTATGTAGGAAACAACTTCCGGATATGGAATATATGGTGTGGGAGCAAAATCATATACGATTCCTCTGGTTCGATACCGATATGTCTGTGTTTCCGTGTGAAATACCGTTCCTGTCTGCAGTATCTCTGCGCTTATATTAAAATATTTTTGAAATATCGCTTCAAATGATTCTTTTGGGATTTCATAAGTCTTTCCTTCCTTAAATTCATCAGTTTTTTCTTCCATTGAAAGTAAACGGTCAAAAACATCATAAAAATTTATTCCATCATAATTTTTTTCACTCCAATTAGAAGTAAACAATTTATTAAGTGTATATCCAAAAGGAAGTATATATTTTCGATTCAGCTCCCTGCATTTTTTATTTAACGGCACTACCCGAAAGGCCCGATATCCAGACGGTCCATCATATCCAGCCGGATGATATTCTTCCATAAAGAAATACCCGTTTTCTGTATATTTCCATGAATTAGCTCTAAACTCATGATAATATGTTTCCTGCCAAGTATCCTCTTTCCATTTAAAAGAGCTTACTTCAACGTCTATTTTCCCCTGTTTGGTTTTCAGATCATACCGAATAAAATGATCTCCTGCTATAACTTGAAATATAGTAGTTTTTCCATTCTTCTCTTTTTCTGCTTTTTTCAAAAAATCATCTACTTTAATACTTTGAACCATATCCAGCTGATTGTAGGAATCAATTACTGCATATCCATATTTTCCAAAATAATCCATACTTTTTTGTATTGTACTCAGCTCATATAGTGCATTTTCTTTCGCAGCATTCTCATATATGCTCTGATAGTCTTCTGCCAGCATTTCACACTCTCTGTAAATTTTTTCTTTCGTATCTTCAATTGTCTTTTTCTGCTCTTTCTTTATGCCACATCCACTACAGACAGCAAGAAAAATAACTCCCACAAATATTTTCCAAATTTTTTTCATATCATTTTCCTCTTACATTTGTAATATTTAAAGGTAAAAATTATTCATTACCAAGATATTCATCCAGTATCGCCTTATCCTTTTCCACCACATAACCGCTTCCTCCAATATCTTTCACATTCTCTACCATACTGATGAGCAAAATAGGATTCTTTGTATCTCTATCTGTAGTAAAAACTGTAAACCAGCCAATTTCTGTTCCAGATGTATCTTCTTTTGTAGCTTTCAGTTCCGCTGTTCCGGTTTTTCCTGCTAATCTAATGTCTTCCCGGCATGCTCCATAACCAGTTCCTTCCGGGTTATTCACTACACCCTCTAACCCCTCCATAACCTCCGAAACAATTTGTGGTGAAAAAACATCTTTTATCCAGATTTCACTGGAAGTGCTTCCACCATCCGCGTGAAGATATGGCTTTATCATATTTCCATCATTTAGAAAAGCCGTATAAATGCTTGCAAGATGCAAAGGATTTACCAGAATCTGTCCCTGTCCATACCCACTGTCAGCAAGCTGGATTTCTGTTTCTATCTTGTCCATATTAGAATATTGGGACTCTGACATTTTAATATCAAATGGAAGTTCCTGATTAAATCCTATTTGATTTATAGACTGCATCAGTTGATCCGCACCAATTTTTAATGCTGCTTTTGCAAAATAAATATTATCTGAATAAATAAGCGCATTTTTCAAGATCACAGGTTCATAATCATGAAGTGTAGTCACTGTATAATCTCCCCACGAGGAATCTTTCTGCCACGCCAGACCCTCATTTCCAAAATCGTCATTTGCAGTAAATGCCCCCACTTTTAATCCAATTGCAGCAATTACAGGTTTAAAAGTTGAGCCTGGACACCATGTCTGGCGAAAGCGGTTGTATAAAGGCCTGTCTTCATTTTCATTTAATGCACTCCACTGGCTATTGTCCATTCCACGTACAAAATCATTATTATCATAAGATGGCGTACTTACCAACGCCAGTACTTCCCCTGTATAAGGATTCAAGGCTACAGAACATCCTCTGTCTTCTTTAAATTGTTCATAAAGAGTACTTTGAAGATCGCCATCAATCGTAGTATGGATATCTTCTCCATCTTTTTTAGGCTCATATGCAATGACACTTTTTTTATTTCCATTTGCATCTACAATACAGATCTCACACCCATCTGTCCCTTTTAGTTCTTTTTCATAAAGCGTTTCCAGTCCCGTCTTTCCAATCACACTGTTTGTACGATACCCTTCCCCTTTATGTTCCTGCAAATCCTCGGCTGTAACCGCCTGTACATACCCTACCAGATGAGAGGCAGCTTCTTTTAGATAATAAGTTCGTACTTTTACATCAGATAACATAATACCTGGAATCTTCAATAATGTGTCCTGCTTTTCTTTTTCTTCCAGAACAGTTTCATCCGGATTCACTGTCAGAAGATCGACCTCTTGTATTTTAGGAATTGTTGCTACTGGTACAAAAGAATCTGCTTTTACCCAATCGGCTTTTAACTTATCCTCAATTTCGTCTGCTCCAATTCCAAGATACTCTGCCAGTTTTTTTATTGTATCTTCCCTGTTCTCCATTCTGCCCGGAACAATTCCTACCGAAGATGCAGTTCCCTCTCCAGCCAGCTGGCGACCATTTCTGTCTAAAATATTTCCTCTTTTTGCCTCTTCTAACGTTACCTGAACTTTATCCGTTGCAGATAACTCTGGAAAAATCAACTGATCCTGCCAGATTAAATGATATCCTGTCCAGTTATGTGAAAATACCGCATTGTTGGTAAATTCTACATTTCCTGCAGCAGTCTGCATATTTGTTGTATAGGAAACTGCCGCATTTCCGTTTTCTTTTCTTTTTGCTGTAATATCGGTTATGGACAGATCAGACATCTCAATGCCTTCATATATTTTAGAATTTCGTTCTATAAATTCTTCCTTACTGTTCATGCTGCTTTTTTTCTGATCCAGCATGGCATACATTTGCTCATATTCCCCTTTTTCAATATATTTCATATATTCCATTAGTCTTTTTTCAGGAACATTACGATTCATTATTGTTACAATACCGATTCCACCACCAATCAATATACCGCTAAATAAAACTATTTTTGTGATAGTCTTCGTGTGTTTTTTTCTTTTCGTTTTTCTCATATAGTTTTATTTCTCCTTTTTTCGTATTTTCTTAAATATTACACTTGTAATATTTAAACGTCAAGTTTTTTCTTAGGTTTATATATGTAAACAAGAGGAAAGATTTGGATAAAAAAAGAAAGGGCATCTCAAAGCTCTCTTTGATAAAGAACTTTACCGACACCCTGAGGTAATGGTTTCTCCGGATGTTTCCCAAACGCTATAATCACTCTCCAGAAGAACCAAAAACGATTTTTAATTTTTCTCTCAGAAAAAAAGAACTACTCTAAATCTGCAGATCTTTGAAATAACCCTGCTCGTTTCTTATAATCACAAACATATTCAGGCAACACATTCTTTGCTGGCAGATTATTATAGCGGAAAACGCAACAAATCCCTTTATTAACTTTTGTTCTATATAATTCCTGTACCAATCCTATTGTTTCATCATCTGAACAAAAGCTCTTCGGAATCTCCTACAATCCCTGATAATAACGCAAATCTGTTTACTATGTCCTCTCTGTCAGTATACAAGCCAGCTAATCTCTTTATTATAGTATCTAAATACTTCTTCCCAATTCCACTACTCAAAATTTCTTCAGTCACTGTTTCTGCAGATGTGTTTTTATATCAGCCAGAGTTTCCCTGGCTGAATTCTTCCAATATATACCTGTTAACACTTCTCAATGCTGACACTTTTTCCTTCGCTTCTCATCTTTCACCTGCTATACTGCACTCTGGCTTGAATTCATTCTCTCTCTTCCAGTTCCGATTTATAATCTTCCAAGTCCATAAGAAAAGTCTCATAACCTTCATCACTCATGCAGAACAGCTTTCTTAGGGTATTGCAGACAAGCACGATCATATCCGCATCCCCTTTTAGAAATGGAATGATATGGTCGATTGCTTCCATTGTGTCATTTCTGTTTCCTTTATCAAACATTGCCGTTACTGAACATTCGTCTGTATCAAAGTTCATTGCCAGATTCATCATAATTCTACATCCCCCTTCTTATGTGCTTTGGATTTTTCTACTTCTTTATTTTCCTGCTCCTGTGCTTTTGCCCTTGCCTGAAACTCTTTCAACGACTGCAGTACAGATTTTTTCAGTTCTCCTTTCATTATACAAGAATGAGGCGGTAATCGCAAACACAATCCACAATACAAAATGATGTTCTTTTTTTCTGGATGTTTCTGTGATATACTTTTACGCGGTCGTATCAGACCGGAAAGGAAATATTATGTTACAAAAATTATATGTTTTTTTCAAGAAAGAAACTGTTTTGTCAATTGCAGTGATCCTTGCACTTCTTTCTATGTTCTGGATCAGACCTGATAAGGTTTATTTTAATTATATCGATTTCAGGACTCTCGGGCTCCTCTTTTGTTTGATGTCAATCGTAGCTGGTTTGAAGGCAATTGGTGTTTTTGATATGCTTGCAAAAAAATTGCTGATGGGAACATCGGGAACTGTGGGTGTAATCAGGCTGTTGGTGCTTTTATGCTTCTTCCTGTCAATGGTGATTACCAATGATGTAGCATTAATTACCTTTGTTCCTCTTGCACTGATCATTGTACATAAGCTGCCAAAGGAACTGACCAATTACTGGCTTCTTAAAATAGTAGCCATGCAGACAATCGCTGCTAATCTCGGAAGCATGCTCACACCAATCGGAAATCCGCAGAACCTTTATCTATATGCCAGAGCAGGGATGTCCGCGGCAGAATTAATAACCCTGATGCTTCCCTATTCCGCCACAGCACTTATCCTTCTTCTGATATGGATACAGGTAGCCGCTGCCAAAGCACCTCACGTATGCGGTTCCGAAAAAGATAAAACTCTTTTGGGATTCTCTGACAGAAAAGAACTTAACATGGAATACCTGGCCGCTTACCTGATCTTATTTACAATCTGCCTGCTCACTGTTGCACGTATCATTCCATACCAGATTCCTCTTGTATTGGTTCTTATATATATGCTGCTAAGAAACAGGGAAAATATAAGCAGGGTGGATTACTCCCTGCTTGCCACCTTTATCGCATTATTTATTTTTATCGGCAACCTTGGAAGGATTCCGCAATTCAGCAGTTTTCTGGAAAGAATCATGGCAGGAAGGGAAACACTTACTGCTGTTCTTGCCAGTCAGATTATGAGCAATGTTCCCGCTGCGCTTCTTTTATCCGGCTTTACAGATAATTACCGGGCTTTAATTGTCGGAACCAATATTGGAGGTCTCGGCACTCTGATTGCATCCATGGCAAGCCTGATAAGTTTCAAATATATTGCAAAAGAAAACAGGAATCTGAGAGGGAAGTATTTGGGAATATTCACAGCCTCCAATATTATATTCATGATATTCATGTTAATATTGTATTTTTTTCTTAGATAAAGGTTTTCCCGGAATTACAAAAGCTATAGCAATTCTTTCTTCGCAAAAAATTCTCCGCGGCACTCTCCCATCCTGGAAGAAAAGCCGCGGAGAAATAAATATATTTTTTTCAACCTTCCTATTTTAGTTTTCTATATTCTTCATCACTTACCGGTTCAAGCCATTCATTGGAACTATTTTCGCCCGGAACTTCTATTGCCAGATGTGAAAACCATTCATCCGGTGCTGCGCCATGCCAGTGTTTCACTTCTGCCGGAATATTGATGCAGTCGCCTGGCTTCATTTCTACAGCTTCTTTACCTTCTACCTGATAATATCCTCTTCCGGCAACGCATACCAGAATCTGTCCGCCTCCACTTTTTGCATGATGGATATGCCAGTTATTTCTGCATAAAACTGGACTACCCCTCCGCAATCCCTTATAGTTACGGGCTTTAACGGCATACACGTCTGTGTTTTGTGCGACCCTTTCATGACGAGCAGTTTCTGCCAGGTTATTTCTCTGCTTCGTCCTCATTCCAAACCTCTTTTGCAAGATTAAAGACTGCCCAGCCTTTTGGCCAGCCTGCATAGAATGCTACGTGAGTGATGATTGCTGCGATCTCTTTCTGTGTTACCCCATGATCCTTTGCATTCTGTAAATGGAATTTCAAAGAGGAATCTGTGATTCCCTGTGCCATCAGTGCTACAACTGTGATGATACTTCTTGTTTTTAAATCAATATCTTCGTTATTCCAGTTCTCTCCGAAAAGAATGTCATCGTTAAAATGTGCAAAATCTGGTGCAAATGTTCCCAGAGCATTTCTTCCTGCTATCTGTGTGATCTTTGCCATGATATCAAACCTCCATCTTTCTTATTTATGGTAATTTGTTATACTCTTCTTCCGGTAAAAACTCCAGCCATTCGTTGGAAGCTCCCTCTGCTGGAACTTCAACAGCCAGATGCTGGAACCAGCTGTCTTTCGCTGCCCCGTGCCAGTGTTTTACTTCTGGTGAAATATTTACTACATCTCCAGCTTTCAATTCACGAGCTGGTTTTCCTTCTTCCTGGTACCATCCTCTTCCACCAGTAACCAGAAGGATCTGTCCACCTTTATGATGGATGTGGTATGCATTGATTGTTCCCGGAGCGAAAGTAACCAGACCAACTGGTACTCTCTCTGTTGTAAGCATATTCAAATAGCATTCACCTGTAAAATACTTTGCGAATGCTACGTTTTCTTCACCGATTGGAAATACGTTACCTCCACCTAAGTCTTTTTTCATCTGTTCGATATCCATAAAAAATTCCTCCTTGCTCTTTTTATTTTATGGTACAACCTGAAGTAAGCTCTAGGTCAATAGATTTTGCAACTTTTTACATAAAGTTCATAATTTTTCTGTGACAGTTTGCATTTCAGGTACACTCTATTTCTTATCGGTATCATCATACTCCCATATTGCTTTCTATGTCCAATACCCATTATTATGGGTTGCTTAATGCCTTTTAAGCATAATCTGTTTCTATATCACAATGCAAAACAGATCTGCTGTATTCTGGCAGACCTACTTTGCATTATGATATAGCTTAAATCTGTTTGATAAGATTCAACTCTTTCTTGGATAGTGCTTTTTTTAACTTCTGGTTTTCCTTTATTAGATTCTCATTTTCGCTTTTCAGTTTCTGTAGCTGTTGCCGGAGCAGATTCATTTCCGCTTCCATCGCCTGACTGATAATGTTTCTCCTTGGATCCACCATACCAGCCTGCTGTTCCATTGCTGCATCAATCTCACCTCTTACAATCGGATTCTTGTAAAAGAATCCTCTAGATAAACCAGTCTTTTGCATCAGTGCTGGTACGGACACCTTTTCTCTCTCCAACACCATTGTCCGTATTGTCAGGACTGCCCGTTCCACTTTTTCTTCGCTCTTTCTTTTATTCAATTCCAGCATCTTATCGTATTTGCTCATATTCTTCTCCCCATCCGTCCAGATTTGCTAAGATAATCTGTGACATAAGATTTCTTACTTCCCTTGTCTCATCTGCCAGTCGCTGATTGCTCATTTTCCGGTAGTACTGGACGCTTTTCACTCCTTTATGACCCAGGAGCTTTGCTATGGTCCAATCATCCACATGGAGTTCTGTCAGCTTTACCCCATAACAGTGCCGGAACATATGCGTTCCAAATCCGAATAATTTCCCGCTGTCATCTCGGATATCTTTTTCATAGATCATTCGAAGCACTTTATCCTGCAAGGTTTGGTAACTGATTGGTCTCTCCGGTTTGTTCTCGTCCGCAAAGATATAAATGCTTTCAGGATAATGCTCATTTGCATAACTGACTGCCTTTCCAATCAGCTGTGCCAGCTCCCGGCTGATCGGTTTTTCATATCTTCTTGTTTTCGGCTGGTATATGATAATCATATCCTGACGGTCATGTTTATAAAGGCAGTCTTTCCGCAAGGTCAGCGTGTCGGAAATTCTGGTTCCAAGCATCTGGTGGATGATCATTGCCCTTGCTATCTGCTCTTCCATTTTTACAATCTGGGCATTCAGTCTTTTCAGCTCACTGTCCGAATAAGATTTGAATTCTGCTTTCCGTTCTGGCGGAAAATCAGATTTTAAAAACAGTTTTGTAAGATGTGGAAAATCATAAATTTTTCCGATTGTTTCCAGCACATTTCGAAGCTTTAGCAGGTCATCCCGGATGCCATTCCCTCCGTTTGATTCTACCTTGATGTTGATTAAAAATTGTTCTATGATCTCCCGGTCAATCTCTTCGCAGGTGCTGATCTTGGAATGCTTTTCATCCAAATACTTTGAAAATTTATTCATGGCGGACAGTTCACGTTTTATACTGCCAAGGGCTTCGGTTTTCAGATGATGGTAAATTGCTTTTTTTACTTCTTCCCGAATATCTGGTTGCCGGATTCCTCTGAAATTTAGTGTCTTATGGTTGACAATCGGATTTGTCCGCAGGATAAGCGGAAGCCTTTCCAGATGCCAGATATCCTTTGCCAGCTCATTGGTTTCTGATCGGTCCAGTGTAAATTCCAGAAGGCTTTCAAAATACCGGATCAGGGCAGCTTTTTCCACCGATTCAGTCTGAATGTTCGTCACTTTATGCTTCGTCAAAGCCCTACCGTTTTGTATCATCCACATTTTCAACTGCTTTATCCAGAAGTCTTTTTCTCTGTCAAGCAGGCTGTTTTCCTGATGGGATGACTTCTGAAAAAATTCACATAAGCTGTTAAAATAATGCCTTTCCCTTTTTATGGTCAGGATGGATACCTGCGTTCCACGGTAGTAAATGTATTCGACAAATTCTGTCTGAAGCTGGTTTCCCGGCAGTTTATCCAGATCAAAATATTGTTCCTTATTCAGCTTTTCCTTTTGCTCATCGGTAGCCAGCTTATAACATTCCAGTTGTTGGAATTTCAGTTTATTATCCATGCTTCTCTCCTTTCTGCATACAGGCAAGCAGGCTGTTTTCCTCTTCCTCAAAGTATGCGTCATTTTCTTTAGCAATTTTTCTTGGCATATAATCTATATACTGCATGGTCATTTCCTCAAACATATGTCCCAGATAGTCCCGGATGCTTTGGATTGATACGCCATGCTCATAAAAATTGGTTGCTACGGTATGTCGGTAATCATGAGACTTAAAAATATATTCTCCATTCTGTATGCCTATCTGGGAGCAGTATTTTTTCATCTGCTCCATGAAGGTGCTTTTGGAAAATGCTCCACCTTTCCGATTCCGAAAAATGTATGCTTCTTTTTCGGTAGGGTGTTTTTTCAGATAAACCTGCATCAGACGATACAATGTTACCGGAATGGGAACCCTTTTATAATTTTTCATTTTCACCTGGTAGACCTTCATCCAGCAGTCACCATTCTGGATATAATACGCATCCCCTTTTAAGGTGCAGACCTCACTGATCCGGAGTCCCACACACCAGAGATGTAAAAACATCATTCTCAGGTGTTCAGGAAACTGTGAGAGGTTTTGGATAATTTCCATATACACATCCTCTTCCACACTTCTGTCATGGTGGACTGGGATCTGTTTTTCCAAGTAATACGATGCATAAAACGGAACCTTTTTTATATACCCCTTTACTTCCAGAAATTTCATAAAAAACTGTATTCCCGAAACATTGGTATTAAATGTCTTTGCTCCCATAGCACCATTCTGCAAATTCTTTAAATATACATCAATCAGGCTGGCATCACACTTGGTAACTTCCAGTTCGCTGATCTCCTGCAAAAAATTTCGAATGGTTCGGAATCTTTCGTACACCGTACTGAGCGCCAGTTCTCCGATTCCAATTTCGTACTTCATATATTCCTGAAGCAGCAATCGATTCTTGGGCTGTAGAACTTCCTGAAATGATATTTTTTCTATACTGTCACTCTGGTTTATTCTTTCTTTGGCAATACGAAACCGCTCTAAATACCAGATGGTAGCATCCCATCTTGTTTCATCAGTTTCTATAAAAATCACTTTACGGGCAGTTTCCACAATGCTCTTCAGTCGTTTTCGCCGTTGCTCTTTCTCGACTTTCTGCTTCAGGTAGTCCTGAAATGCTGTTTCCTGTTCCAGCTCCAGAAGCTGGATATCTGTAATCTGCTCCCGGATGCAAAATTCGTAAAAAAGCTGTAACCCGGTCAGTTTATATTCCCTCAGTCTGGAAATTTCATAATTCTCCAGAATATATTCCAGCACGGTAAAAATCTGACGTTTCAGTTTCTCACTGGCTGCCGCTTTAAAATTCCAGACCATGTTACTCCGACACCGTACCGTTTCCACACTCTTTACGATTACAGGATCTGAGTGGTATGGAACAAAAAGTATTTCATTTTTATATTTCCATTCACATTCCCTCTGTCCAGCCGGAGTTTTCATCCGTTCCCGGATGTACGCCTGCCGTATCCGGTCGAACGTTCCGGTATATCGGTAAATGTAATTTCGCTTTATCAGCGGTGTTATATATAATTCAAATTTCATTCGCAGTTCATAATCTATTTCCGAAAGATGTTCTACCATCTCATCTGCCAGAAACAGCAGAATCTGTTCTGTAATGGAACTTCCTGCTTCCTCTTTTGCAAACTCCCGGATTTCTTTTCGTAGCTGCTCAATCCGCCTGCTCCGTTCTTGTTCTGCCTCTATAAAAGACTGTAAAAACGCAGGCATAAAAACCACCTCCTATAGCAATTCCTCAATCCCATACAGGGAGGAGTGTTTCTCGTAGAATTCCTGGCTGGCATCCAGCAGTTCATCATCCACAATGTCCAGATAATTGATGGTTGTCTGGATGTGGCGGTGTCCATAGGCCAGCTGTATCAGTTCCAGCGACCATCCTGCTTTTCTCCGCTCATTTCCAAAGTAATGCCGGAGCATATGAGGCGTGATCTTAATCCCTGTTTTCTTATCCATTCTTTTTAGCATAGAGTATACTGCTTCCACGTTCATTGGTTTTCCGATATTATCCCCGGAAATATTCACAAACAGGCTTGTCTGGTGCTGAAGTAGTTTTCGGTACTCTGCGATATACAGATTTAAAAAGCCGAAGGTATCTTTGCTGATCTTCGCACTTCGGTATTCTGCATTCTTTGCTCTCGCTCCATTTTCATTGTCCTCACGGAAATATACCCGGATTATGTGGTTCTGATAATCAATGTCCTTACTGTAATCAATTCCTAAGATCTCACCGATTCGGTAGCCTGTCTCTGCCAGAAGCAGCATGAGAAGCCGATCTCTTATATTGGTACACGCTTTCAAGATTTCCACAATTTCATCTTTCTTTGCTGCTCTCGCCTTATGCTCTTCCTCTTTTAAATAGCCTTTGAAACTCTTTGATCGTATGCTTTTCTTTACGCCTACTGCATCCACGGCTACAAAATAATTATAGGACAGGACTTTCAGCTCCCCGAACTGCTGGTACTCTTCTTCTATAAAAAGATAGAACCTGAACACATCTCTTAAGTATGCGTTGCAGGTTCCATTGTTTGGAGATCTGTGATTTTTATCTCTGGTATGCTTCCCGGCTTTCAGCCAGTATAAAAATTCCACAAAGTGATTTGTCTGTTCAACATAAGGCATTTGATATACGTCTGTCAATTCCTTTTTCTTTCCATGGATGTATTCCAGATAGTACAGGATTGCAAGTGCGGAGCGCCGCACCGTATTCGGTGAACATTTACTCCGTATCTTGTGCATCAGATATTTGGTTGGAAGCAGGACGATATCCAGTGTTTCCACATCTCTGATAAAGAAATAAACGGTGGAACCCTCTCTTTCTTTTTCCAGTTCATATCGTCTCATTCCTGCTCACTTCCTTTCCTCTAACGCTATACACAGTATACCCAACTCATGCCGATAAAGCTATCACAAATACCACCAATTCGGTCAAAACCGCTCCTGAAATACCACTAAACTTTTTGTCTTATTTTCTGTCCAGATCTGGGCAGAACCAACAACACCACGGATGTTATCAGCTGTAGTAACGCTCCACTTTCCGGCTTCGGATAAAGTCCTCTACTTCATCGATTTTTTCTGCCATCTGGCACTTTGGCAGGGCGTCCAGAACATCTCCCCGGTACTTTCCTTTCTTTGCCGCTCGGTGGTCTAAAATGGACACTACACAGGTGTCCTGCTCCGTCCGGATCGCCCGTCCGAATCCCTGGCGCAGTTTCTTCTGCATATCTGGAACAACAACATTTTGAATGTAGGATTCCAGTGATCGGTATTGTTCCCTTTGTGCTTCATGGATGGGGTCCGGTACAGCAAACGGCAATTTTACAATGATCAGGGACGATACCATATCCCCCGGAAAATCCACACCTTCCCAACAGGAGCCGGCTGCAAACAGAACGGCATTTTCCATCTTCTTAAACCGTGCGATTTCTTCCTGTGAGTTTCTCCATACCTGCACCATCGGAAACGGGATCTGATCCCGCAAAAGCTGCTGCACATTTCCCATCAGGGTATAAGATGTAAACAGTACCAGTGTATGCCCGTAAGTGGAACACACCAGATCACGGATCTGGCCTGCAAGTTGCTCGGCCTCTTCCCGGCTTCCCTTGAGCGTCGCTTTTAAATTCTCAGGAATATAAAGCAGACAGTTCTCTCTGTAACAAAATGGGGATTCTGCTACACACTCCCGGACTCTGCTTTTCTTTTCCAGCCCGGTCATCTGTCTGGTCCTTACAAACCCATTTCCGGCTTTTAAAGTTCCACTGGTGAGAATCGAGGGAAATCCCCTGTCCCATAAGGAATCATGGAGAAACCTTGGAATCTCTCTGCTAACAGCCATAAACACAGGATCTCCCCTGCCGTCTGGCTGAAGAAATAAAATGTATCTGGTATCCTTCTTCAGAAACCAGCCGAACAGCTCTTCCATCTCTTCCAGCCGCCGGAAGATCCAGTAAGGGACATTTCCAGCAAGTCTTTTAAGCATAAGACTGAGATTCCCCCTTACCTGCTCCAGAGAAGATCGGCACTTTGCCGGAAAATAGAAATTTTCTTTTCCAGCTATGTCATCTCCCATCCCAGCCTGATCCTTACGGATTTCCATTGAAAGTGTATTAAACCAATCCTGTAGTCTCTTACCTTCCGAACTTTTATGCTCCCTGTTTAAGAAATACGAGATTTCCTGCACATCCTCTCTTCCAATACTTCTCCCATCCATCTGGCTGGCAGCTTCTGGGAGCTTATGTGCTTCATCTACTACCAATGCTCTGTAATCTGCCAGCAGAGGCCGGTATTCATTCATCCGGTGCATGGCGTCTGCCAGAAGATAATTGTGATTGCATATCTGTATAAAAACTTCCTCTTTTTTGGAAACATCCAAATATTTCTGATAACGGCATCCTGCTTTCCCCGGACACTCCCTGGGGCAGAATTTCGGTACGCACACCAGCCTGCGGTCAAAACCGCTCAGGTTATGTACGGAATCTAAATCAAAGTTATGCCGGAGGGACTTCAATGCCTCCATCTGTGCCTGATTTTTATTCTTATCCCGGACTGCCTCCAGTCTTTGGGCCAGCCTGTAATCGCACACAAAATGTTCCTTTCCCTTGCGGACAACTGCCTTTAATTCTCCCTGAAGCAGATCTGCTTTTAACAGTACATCCGATAAAAAAGGAACATATTCCTCTATGATAGCTTTCTGTAAGGCAATGCTGGAAGTGGATACCACCACAGGCCGCCTGTCACATCCCGAATAACCGGAATGCAGTACACTATATTTCCGCATCAGGATGCAGGCAGTCAGATAGGCATAGGTTTTTCCAATGCCCACTCCTGCATCACAGAGCGTGATCTCATTTTTCATAAGGGCATCCAGCATTTCATGGCAGAGACGGATCTGTTCTTCTCTTACGTGAAGCCCGGCTTCCGGTAGAAGTTCCCGAAAGATTCTTTCCACTTCGCCATGCGCCCTTTTTTGATATTCATTTTTATAACACATTACTTCTCCTTGCCGGGAAGCTTATCTTACCGTACCCTTACGGACGGATCTGACTGCTTCCGGTGCTTTTGCTCCCTGCTCCTGCATTTTCTTTATGGCAGCATTTCCCCGTGCCATCATCCTTCGGATATCCGTCCGGGAAACATTCCATGTCCTTACCTTCTGTGGAGCATTCCTTACCTGCTCGGACAAATGCCTTTCACAGAGTTTCGGATAAACCACCATGGCTTCTGGCAATTCCAACGGATACTCGATCATGGGATGGTACACAATATCCCGGATCACCTGCTCATAGCTTTCCATCTGCATTCTGGCTGTACTATCCTGGTAAATATTTTTTCCTTTCATGGCACTGTAGACCTGCGATGAGATATATCCCAATGATTCAAAACTACAGTATCCATAAGGAGTTACACCGGAAAGGGAATCCGGATCTTTTAAGGCATTCAGATATACATCTTTTCCCTGGGCGATCAGCCACATCCGAAAATCGGAAAAGCTGTCATCACTGCACCTTGTTTCCATCAGAATACCTGCCGCTGTCCATAAGCCATACTTATAAGCTGCATCCCGGTAACTGTAAACAAGATTGTGGAATTGGAGGACATCCTCCGGTGTCATATAGAAGAGCTGCTGCTTGATCCACACTGCCGAAGCATCCAGATCGATGCCGCACACTTCCTTTGCTTTTTCAATCAGATTCCAGAATTGATCCTTGCTCATTCCACTTCTTTTTGTTTCTTCCATCTGTTCTCTCCCCTTGATGTGACGTTAATACCACAAGAATACGGCTGTAGTCTCCCACAGCCGCATGGTATCTGATATCAACGACACACTTCTTCATTGATTTCTTTTTTATCTTGCTGTTCCGCATTTGACCTCGCACCCCCGGAACTATCCCTGTATTTCTTCTGGGAAAGGGGACACTACAGGCGGGCGGCTGGCCTGCCGCCGCTCACAGATGTCCTAGGGGTCTTTCTGATTACAACCCGGAGTCCATCTTCCGCTCTCTGGCTGGTAACGTGTATCATTATCCCCCGTCCGTGATCCTGGCGAAAGGCTGCCACCGCCTTATTCACAGCTATGCTTTCTCGCTCCAAGTCTAAGAATCTTTACCCTATACTTAATCATGGCGCTCATACTGTCACGCTTCTACGGTTGGGAACGTACCTGTAGTGCCGATATTCACTTGCCAAAGAACAGCCGAGGGATGTCCCTCTGCTTACTAGCCGATGGCAGTGTATTTTTTTATTCACTTCACAAAAAATATTTTATCTTGCATCCCCGGATCTGTTTTTCTTCTTTGCCGGATTCTTTTGTTTTTCATCGTTCTTACGGCTTTCTTTCTGTTTTTTTGCTTCTTCCGGCGGCATCTTCATCACATGGAGTTCTCCGTTAAACAGAGTAAAAATTTCCGGTGACTGGTATTTTTCTTTAAATTTTTCAATCTGCCCCGGTGTCAGCGAAGTAAAATCATCTTCTGTCAGCCCTACTACAAGGAAAGTCCCGGCTATCGCATCATAGACCTGTCCATGATCATCATATAACGCCCGGTTCAGTGGCAATCCCTCAAATTTTCCATTGCCGTTTAAAAGGATTCCAACTTTATCATCAAACGGATAGGTCATTTCAATGTCACCGCCTACCGCCTGCTGCAGATCCTCCAGCTCATTGGGGATGTTCTTGACATAGGGAGCTTTCATCGGCTCGACTACCAGTACCGTCATCATTTCTTCCTGCATTTCGGACCCTTCTTTCTCATCCATCGTATCAATCCTCCTGTCTGTTCGTTCTAATAGTCAGCCGATGAGAACCTTTTGTTTTATTCAAATTTCATGGACTTTTTGATCTTTTCCCGTAACCTCCGCAATCTTGTATAAACCGTCTGCTCCGGCAGTTCCATGTGATGACTGATCTCTTTTGGTGCATATCCCATCATCTTCAGGACAATCATCTGAAGAGTTTTCTTATCAGTTGATAACAGGATCTGAAGCAGTTCTTCGTTCTCCACGGTATCCAGCAGGGCTTCTACGCTCTCCGGCTGGGACTCTTTGGTTTCTTTTTCTTCCAGGAGCAGTTCCATACAGTCCAGAAGCGAGGTCTGGTGTTCCCGGAATCTCCGCTCTGCATTGAAATCGTCCCAGTCATACTCCCGAAGCTTCTGGATCGTCTCTTCATCCACGCCCTGTTCACGCAGGATCTTCTCTTCCTCTGCTTTCCACTGGTTCCATCTATATTCTTCTTTTGCTTTATTGTAAGCCACTTATGTTTTCCTCCGATCTGAATTTTTGCGAAATCAAATCGGAGTGTGGCGGTGCTCTGGTCCGTTCTTCCTGTCTACAGGAATGTCCGGCATTTCTGCTGTCTCCCTGCAAACACGGATCTCCTTTGTAATCATATCTTTACAAAGGCACAGTGTATCGGATGCACCTGTCAGTTAACGGTCAGAAAACTGTCAATTGACGGTCAGTTTTTATCACCTTCTTTCCAGAATAAATAAAATAAGACGAACAATCTTTTTACGGATCATTCGCCTTACTGTTGTTCGTTTTCTTTATTCAATTCAAATTTGTAACCTATATCCCTGACACTGACGATACAATTCCCAGCACCATCTTCAACAACATTCAGCTTTTTTCTCAGTCGCTTTACCAGACACCAGATGATATTTTTAATATCACCAACAGGATAATCTTTCCAGACAAGCTGGTAAATCTGTTCAAACGTGTATACTCTCATCGGTGTCGCCGCTAATAAGTATAAAAAATTATATTCTTGTCGTGTTAAATGTAACGCTACATCATTCCAAAATACTTTATGTTTCTTATGATCCATTACAAGTTTTCCCTTATTAATCATCGTTTCGGATTGCTTTTGAGTTATTTTTTGTTTATTGTTTCGTCGTGCCAATGAAAAAATCTGCAGATCTACTTCTTCTATAGTGCTATTTATATCCATTACACAATCTGCACCAGCGTATATTAATTCTTTTTTCCATGACATACACAATAAAGAAGATGCATCCGTCAAAATAATAATTGGTATCTGCGTTATCTTTCTAATAGCAGATATAATATTACTTATGTTCTCTTTATAAACGATTACTCCTATTACAAGCATATCATAAGAAAATAAACTCAAATTATGCAGTAAAATTTGTAGATTTTCTGCATAATCTGAGTTTATCTCATTGAATAGTTTTCGATATGATTGATTGTCAAAATATGCTAATATCTTGTATTTTGTGTCTTTCATATTTAATCTATTTTAGCAAAGCAACATTTTCTACTTCTTCACAGGAAAATCATCAAATGTATTGTCAATTTTTTGTGAAGCAATCTCTCTCATCGCATGCTCTTTCAGTTTTTGAAAACTTTCATCACTGACTGCATGTTCCATGCGACAAGCATCAACTTCTGCAATTTGTGGATTAACTCCAACGGATATAAGTTGATGAGTAAAAAAACAATGGCGTTCGTAAATTTTTTCAGCCACATCCCAGCCAAGGTCGGTCAGGTGTATATAATGGTTTTCGTCTGTTGTCAAAAAGCCACCCTCTCGTAAAGTTCCTACTGCGTAACATACGCTGGGTTTTGAAACTTCCATGTACCGGGCAACATCCACAGAGCGCACCATACCGAGCTTCTTTTGGAGTATAAGCACGGCCTCCAAATAATCCTCTCCGGCAGTATGAAGTTTCATAGGCAGCTCCTTTCGCCATTAAGCAAGACTCCATACAGCCGCACTCTTTCGGATATTGACAAAATCCTGATAGATACCGGGCTGTTTCAAAAGTTCCTCATGGTTTCCTTGCTGTGCAATCTGGCCGTTGTCTATAACTAAAATCTGATCAGCAGTTTGGATCGTATTCAGACGATGAGCAATTACAAGCAGGGTCTTTCCCTTCACCAATTCGGAAATAGCTTCCTGAATATAGCTTTCATTGTCTGTATCCACACTTGCGGTAGCTTCGTCCAAAATGACGATAGGCGCGTCTTTCAGGATACAGCGAGCAATCGAAATGCGCTGCTTTTCGCCCCCAGAGAGTGTCGCACCGCCTTCGCCAACCACCGTTTTGAACCCATCAGGCAGAGCCATAATGAAATCATAGCAGCGGGCTTTTCTGGCAGCCTCATAAACTTCTTCTTCCGTAGCATCCGGTTTTCCCATACTGATATTGTTGTAAATGGTGTCCTGAAACAGATACACACGCTGGAATACCATGCTGATCTGATCCATCAATTCCGACAGAGGTACATTGCGAATATCCACGCCCCTTATCGTCACATTGCCAGATTTTACATCCCAAAGTCGCGCCAGCAAGTTTGCAATGGTGGACTTACCACTACCGGATGGCCCAACCAGTGCTGTCATAGAATTTTTCTTCATGGCAAAACTGATATGATGCAGAACCTCTTTGTCCTGATAAGCAAATGTAACATCGTTGAACTGGACTTCTGGCTGTCCTGGCTGTGCCTGAGCTGGAATATGCTGCTTGCCATTGTCGGAAAGTTCTGGTTCGTCCAGTACCGCTTCAATGCGATCAAGGGCAGCGTTCATAACGGTCAGTCTGGATGCTTCTCCATAGAGAGCCTTCAACGGGCCAAAAAGATCAAATACAAACAGCAGAACACCCGACACATAAGCCAAAGAAAGCACACCGCTCTGTTCCAACACAATAGACAGACCGAAAATTGCCGCAATACCAATACCATAAAGGATATTCAGCCCCATTGTCCACGGGGTCATTTTCTGTTCAAAGTCAAGCGATGTATTTCTGGAACGCTTGAAATTGCCGGACAGTTCTTCGGATTTTTCTCCAAGCAGGTTATAGCTCTTAATAACACCAATGCCCTCCACAAAAGACAGCACCGCATCGGTCAGCCGTTCGCTCTGCTCCTGACGGCCTGCTGCTTCTCGCAGGGAAACTTTGTTCATCCCCTTAGATACCAGCCATGCCAAAATAGTAACTATCAAGGCGATCAAGCCAAGCTGCCAATTCAGATAAAACATGAACGCCAGCAAAACCAACGAGGATAGCAGATAGCTCATCATGTTTCCCAGCGTACTCATAGCAACTTCTTCAATGAACACCATGTCGGTACTGAGGACTGAACTGATCTTGCCAATATTGCCGGAAGTGAAGTATCCCATTGGAAGTTTCCTCAGATGGCCGCCCAATTCGATACGCTTGTCGGCAAACATCAAATATCCCGCTGCACTTTGCAGGCTGTCACTAAGATAGTGGACGAACATCTGAACCAGCACAATAGCGACAAGGCCAAGTCCCACATAAAGACAAGTCTGCCCGGTAATTGTCTTATTTGCAAATCCACTCAAAACCACAAAGGCCAGAAAAATCGGCATTTTGGACAGAATGGATTCCAGAAACGCACAAACAAATGCGCCCTGAATACGGCTCTTATAATGGTCGGAAAGTTTCAATATTCTTGAAAACAAAGCAAACATTTATTTCCCCTCCTTTGCAGTATGTACTTTCCACTCGGCGCTGTCCTGTGCCGCTTTCCACAACTTTTGATATTCTGGGCAGGACTGGATCAGCTCCTGATGTTTGCCCGTTGCAACCAGCTTTCCGTGATCCATAACACAAATCTGATCTGCGTTCATAATGGCTGGTAATTTGTGTGCGATAACCACAAGGGTCTTACCTTTTACAAGCTCTGCAATAGCAGCCTCCATCTTTTCCTCGTTTTCAGGATCAGCATAGGCAGTTGCCTCGTCAAGCACCACAATAGGCGCATCCTTTAAGATTGCCCGCGCCAAAGAAATACGCTGGCGCTGACCGCCGGATAGCATTTTTCCTGCATCACCAGCCATCGAATGAATACCCTGCGGAAGTTTCTCAAGGAACTCCATACACTGAGCTTTCTTTGCGGCCTCCACCACTTCTTCATCCGTTGCGTTCAGCCGACCAAGCCGAATGTTTTCGAGCAGAGAGGTGTTGAACAGGTATTGATCCTGCGCCACATAGGAGATACGGCTGTTCAGTGCTTCAAGGCTCATATCGCATAATTTCTGTCCACCGATGGAAATACTGCCTTTCTGTGGGTCATAATAGTGAATCAGCAGTTTCGCTAATGTACTCTTGCCGGAGCCAGATTCACCAACAAGGGCTGTTTTCTGTCCAGCTTTTGCCGTAAAGGAAATGTCATGGAGAACTTCATCCTCAATTACAACAGGCTTTCCATCCGGGCCGGGCTGTGTGGTCTGATAAGCGAAAGAAACATGGTCATAAGTAATGGTGTCATCTTTCCCGTGGAACGCATCTTCTGTCTGCTGGAGCTCTGGCGCATCCAACACCTGCTCCAATGCAGAAATTTTATAGTTGAGCTGGGGCATGGTAGGCAGGAAACCGAGAGATTTCAGCAGTGGCATACCAATACTTAAAGAAAGACACAGTACCAAGATCAAATTAGGCAAAGTAGACCAGCCAGAGAGAACGAACCATGCGCCAACAGGTAAAGTCAGAATAATGGTGCATGGAAGCAGACTGCTGTAAATTGCCATCCACGGCCACGCCGCCTTGTACCACGCCAGAGTATAGTCCCGATAATCTGATACATCTTTGCGGAACCGCTCATAGGAATCTGCGTCCTTATTGAATACCTTGACAACCTCCATACCATTGATGTACTCAATGATCGTGTTGTTCATTTTCTGTGCAGACTGATAGTAGGGACCCATGCGCTTCATTCCAACAGAGTACATAATGACCATGGAGAGCAGGCTGATCGGGATAGAGGCCAAAGACATAAGAGCCAGTTTCCAGTCCGCACAAAACATAGCAACATAAATCACCAGCGGAATCAGTAAATTTGCGATACCCTCTGGGACTGAATGAGCAAGGAGCAATTCCAAGCTGTCCACATCATCGACAAACAGCTTTTTGATTGTGCCTGTCCCTTTTTCCTCCACAATGCCAAGGGGAAGTTTCTCAAACTTCTTTTGCAGAGATACCCGCAGCCGGAACAATGTGTTATATGCTGCTTTATGAGAAATTGATAATCCCCATCCATAAAAAAACGCCTGCAAAACAAGACAGATCAAAACCCCTATAACACGCAATAAAACAAATTCTGTTTCAACAGAATCGCCCATAACCAATGGCGAAATGACCTGATAGGCCAGCACAAAAGGCAGGATGCCCATAAGAACGCTGACCAGTACGACAACCGTGGCCACATACATATTTTTCTTATATGGCCCTGCGTACTCAAAGATTTTTTTAAACATAAGCCCTCCTTATATTGAGCCGTACTGTCTGTGCTTCAAAAACAAGAGGCCGCCAAAGTAAAGCGGCCTCTTATCATTATCTTTCTGTCCAGTCAAGGCGGCCCTGACATTCATAATTTCTAAAATTCACTGGCGGATTCGGAAAAAATCCAAAACCTTTTTACTGCCGGATTCGTCCAATGGATAGCTTTCTTTTACTTGCCCTTTTTCCATATGGACTACATACGAACATCCCGCCATCACCAACTCCGGATCATGCGTAATAACAAGAAGCGTTTTGCCCTGATCCGCGAGTGACTTCAAACTCCGCGCAACTTCCCGCATATGTTTGAGATCAAGCCCACTTGTTGGTTCGTCAAACACAATGATCTCCCGGTTACTCACAATGGCAGACGCGATCGCTACCCGCTGTTTTTGCCCGCCGGAAAGAGAAAGCGGGTGCCTCTCTTTATATTCCAGCAGATCAAACTGTTTAAGGATTTTATCCACAACAGTTTCATCCTTGTTGTCCATGCTCAGAAGCACTTCATCCGCCACGCTTTCGGTAAATAGCTGATGGCTGGTATCCTGCATTACCATGTAGCAATGTTTGAGCCGGGCTTTCCAATCAAGGGTTTTCCCCTCAACCTGCAAAAAGCCACACTTCTTTTCCAGTCCGCAAATACAGCGGGCCAGAGTAGATTTTCCAGCGCCATTCAGACCGATAATGGCAATCGTTTCTCCAACAGGCAGTTCTGCACTCGGAATATGGAGGCTTTCCGGTTCCCGCTTTTTATACGCAAAGCAGAAATTTTGAAATTCCATCTGTTTAGCTGTATGCGCCTGATACTGATTCGCAGGCTTCAACTTCGAGAGAGAAAACGGCCGCAGCCCCATTTCTTTTCGAGTGCCATCCGATAAGCTGTCAAATTCAGCAGGCGTGTATTCCCGTTCAATCTCCCCATCTTTTACATACAGCACACGATCTGCAAGATCGTGAAGGTAGTAAAGGCGGTGTTCTGCGATCAGAATTGTTTTGCCCTGCTTTTTCCAGAGGCTTAGGACCTGCCGCAGGTCATCAATAGCAGCCATATCCAAATTAGAAGATGGTTCGTCCAGGACCATAATTCCCGGCAGCAATACACTTGATGAAGCACAGGCTATTTTTTGCTTTTCGCCTCCGGACAGAGCAAACACGCTTCGCCCCATCAAATCTTCAATATGATAATCGGAAACTGTCCGGTCAATCCTTTTCAGGATATCCTCCTGAGGATAGCCTAAATTTTCACAGGCAAAGGCTAATTCACTATCCGTATCCACGTTGAAAAACTGACTTTTGGGATTCTGGAATACAGATCCCACCATAGCAGCCAAGTCATAAAGCGGCGTATCTGATACGCTTTTTCCGTCCAGAAGGACATCGCCCTCTAATTTGCCCTCGTAATAATGAGGCACCAGCCCATTTACCAAACGGGTAATCGTTGTTTTCCCACAGCCGGATTCTCCCGTGAGTAAAACAAATTCCCCTGTGTTTATGGTGAGATTGACATTTCTAATCCCTCCGCCGCTGGATTCTTCACCATAAGAAAAAGAAACATTTTGAAAATCTATCATGGCAAAATCCCTCCTGCGGAAATTATCGGGGAAGCAATCGCCCAAAACACTACAAAGCAACAAAACAAGATCAGCACCACATCGGCAAAATTGAATTTAAGCTGGCAAATGTTTGTGCGTTTGACAGGAGCGCCGAGGCCACGGGTAATTGCCGCAGCGGAAAGTTCCTCACCGATTTTCACGGAGCAGGTAATCATCGGGATCAGCTTATACTCCAATATTTTTGAAGATTTTTTCCCTCCAAGTTTAATCCCACGCATTTTCATAGCGTCACTGATTGCTTCTGACTCCTGAAAGACAGTTGGAAAGAAGCGGAACATGACCGTTAAGGGGATCGTCACTTCTTTAGGCATATGGATTCTTTCCATGCCGGAAATCAATTCACTGACCGTTGTTGTTTTCACTGCATAGGCAGCAATCGCAACACTGGGAAGGATTCGGCAGAAGAATCCTGTTGTAAACAGAACAAGGAAATTCAATATCCCCGTAAGGTGCGGCAAAACATAAATTTGGACAGCATAAAAAACAGAAAACACAGCAATATAGCCCACAGCTTTTGCACATTGTTTCGAGGTAAGCAGCAATATAGCCGGAACCACACAAAGAACAAGGCGGATCAGTCCCATAGCTTCTCCGCCTGTTCCACCCATGACAAAAATGCTTATGATGAAGATGAGCAACAGTTTTGTACGCGGATCGAGCCGCAACCCTTGTTCTGTTTTTTTGCTGAGCAGAATTTCCCGCGCCATTATGCAATACCGGCACGCTGGAAGTGCTTTTTGCAAATGGCTTTCCCAATCATACCTCCGACAAGGCCAAACACAAAGCAGGCAACCAGCAAAATAGGCGCAATCCACATAGGCATATATGTATTAAGGGTAGCTGCATATTCAGTGCCGTATCCTTCAGTCAGCATTACCATATAGCTTTCACGGTTCAGGAAAATGGGAGCAAAGTTGCCAAACACCCAGATGCTGAACACACCGCAGGAAAGAACTGTACTCTTTGCACTTTTGTAGTCTGCCTTTTTCAGGATCACGTCAGCCAACAGGCCGCCAACAAGACCAGTTACCATAGTAAGATAGCCGTTGCCGAAGAACACCATGATTAGGCCAATCAGGAAACCCATGATTGCAGTCATCCCGAATTTTTTAGCCTTTGTAACATACAGCATATAGGGGATGCCGCCAATCAAAGGACACAGCACCGCCATCAGCGGAATAAAAATGGGGATGAAGCCAAGCATCGCCACCAGCATAACAATGACGACATAGATGACGGTGTAGATGCCGATAGTAATTAAATCTTTTCCCTCAAGCCGGGAATTTTTTTTCTGGGAACTCATACCAGTATCCTCCTATCTAAAAAATGGTGTAGTTAGTATTTTCTAACTACACCACATATAATAACAATTTACGCCTACATTTCCAACCTAAAAACGGTTTTATTCTACCCAAAATCGGTATTTTTTAATTTTAACCAATCGTATTTTCCGTTTTATAGTTTTTAGGAATTACCCCATACTTCTTTTTGAATGCCGCAGCAAAGTTACTCGGTTTTGAATAGCCTACAAATGCTGCCACCTGACTTACGTTCAAATTACTTTCTAATAGTAGACTTGCCGCCTTTTCCAATCGCTGATCTATAATATACGCATGAACCGATGTTCCAAACAGCGAGGAAAAACCCTTTGACAATTTTGAAGTACTAATATTGACTTTTCGCGCCAATTCCTCACAACTTGGTGCCAAAGCAAGCTGACTGTCAATGATTCTCTTCGCTTCTATGATGGATTCTCGGTCACTTCTGGAAATTGCTATATAAGTTGACGCAAGAATACTCAGTTCCAAAATCTCACTCAAATATACAGATAACAACTCAAAAACTTTGCTTTCCAAAAACAGGTATCCCAATCCGCCGCGATATTGCGTGAAGTCTTTCAGTTCCGCAAAAATGTGCTCCATATAGGGAGTAATACCTACTTTTGATATACCTTCCAATAGTTTTTTCTGATAAACCTCAATCTCACCAACATCAAAATAGTCATTCATAATTTTACGGAAATACGACAGTGGTACTTTTACATTTTTGAAAAGGAAATCGTTTTGTTTGGAATAGCACAGATATTCCATTTTCCCGTGTCCACGATAAATACAGGACTCACCTTTTTGTATGCTGATACTTTGTCGGCTATCTGCAATATTCCAGGAAACACCATCATTGAAGCAGAACAACATTTGAATGTATTCTTCGCTACTCACTCCCTGCACGTTCATATCTGAAAAATAATTCATTTTCCAGTCCGAAACAACTGCTCCTTGCTTTGTAACAACTTGCGAAATCTGACCTGTTCCCATATCAGCCGGAATATCTATTGTCACTGTCTGCGGAGAGTTGGAGAGCAGATCGTGATACAGCTTCGTCATATATTGGTTTGTCATCGTGCGCCCTCCTTTTTCTAGTTAGTCGAAGCTAATCACATAATACTTTATATTTGTTTTTTAGTCAAGGTAATCTAAACTATTGACTACTCTCTAAGAGTCAACATATTAATTTTCAAAGTATGCCGTATCCCATGATCGTTCCGTTATTGATATCATAGCTTCTCTTGTTCACGGCATCACTGGAGTTTCCCTCTACCGTATATACGGTACTTCCCTCAATTTTCTCCACGATTCCCACATGGTCTGAGGTTCCGTCCCCGTTCCAGTCAAAGAAGATCAGGGTTCCGGGTGCTGGCGAATATCCTCTGCTCTTCCATTTTCCCTTGCCCTGAAACCACGCGATCCCATCATCGCATAGGGAGAACTTCGGCATCTTGCCGCTCTCGATCAGTCCTGCCTGATCCCCACACCAGCTGGCAAAGCAGGCACACCACGCCACATGGCTGTCAAATCCATACCATGACCAGAACTTCTGGCCTCCTTCATTTCCAAGCTGGGTAAGTGCCACGGATACGATCTGGCCGTTGCCTCCAAACAGGCCGGCAAACAATCCGCCGCTGGAATAATACCTCAGGACGTGAGGGACGTATTCTGGATCGCCATAGGCACTCCAGCCATGCGAAGCAGCCTGATCATTGGAAAACTGCAGAGCATTTTCTGCACTGTAGCCCCCGTAGTTTCGGAGCGCCCACGTTATGTATCCGTTGCCGTAGTTATACCCTTGCAGGGACAGCTTCAGCTTATCCATGTCCTGGGGGCTGGTGCATCCGGCTTCCTTCAGGCAGTCCGCATAATACTGGATTCCTACATGTATGGAATAGTCGGCATCCTGGATGGCATTCGGGCTGTTGGAATACCGGGTGTTGTATGGGCACTCACTGCTCTGCATGGGATCGGTCCCCCGGCCGCCAGATTCCTGCATCATGATTGCCTGTATCACGGAAACGTATTCGAGGATTCCATACTGGTTGGCGTATTTCTGGATGGTTGCCGTATAGGAAAGTACTTCCTGGCTGAGTGCTTCGTTGCTCTCTGAGCTTCCAGAGAATGCCGCACCGCCAATGATCCCGACCATGATAACCAGAAGCAGAACCATGACCGCTCCGGCGGCTCCCAGTGCAGCCATCATGGACTGCACCGTTTTCGCTGCCGCTTCTACAGCGGCCTTAGCTGCCTTGAAGGTATTCTCTCCTGCCCTTGCCGTTTTCTGTATCCGGCGGACTCCATCGGAAGTCTGCAAGGCGGCTTTCTTCGCCGCCTGCTTCGCTGCCCTTCGTTCCATCTGCTTCTGCATCCGGGCTGTCAGGGCGTTGGAACTGGCCACCCGGAGCTTCTGCTCTGGCTGGATGCTGATCTTCACAGATGGAGGGGCGGTCTTAATAGTACGCCGCTGTATGGTCTTCGGCTCCAACTGTTTCCGTGGCTTTTCCTTGATCCGTATGGTTTCCGGCTGTTTCTGGCGGATGGCATTCTGCCTTGCGGTATCTCCGGCCTTGCTTTTCTGGTTTTGTCTTTTGATGGAAAGCGATCCACCTTCCGACATTTCCTGTCCATTCTGGATTCTTGGTGTCTCCCTGGCAGCCCGGATCTTCTGCTCTTTTGTTTTGACGGCATCTGAAACCGCCTTTTGCCGCTGGGCATTCTGAATCTGTACTTCCCGGCTCTTCTGCTCGGGTGCTTCCCGGCTAGCAGGATCGGCGGTCTGTGTGTCCCCTGTTCCTCTGGCGGTTTCTTTCTCCGCTTCTTTTTCTACTTCTTTTTTGCCAGCGGCTCTCTGTTTGATCTTCTCGTAGGAAGTCTGTGCGGCTGTCTTTCCGGCTCTGGTTACAGTTCTGCCTGTCTTTCTTGCAGCCCATTCCTCTGCGGATGCGACTTTCCCACTGGCATATTCGGATGGGGACTGTTCTCCCATGTCATTGTCCCTGGCATTTGCGATGGCCTGGGATTTTTCCTTGCTCTCCAGTATGGCCGTCCGCATCAGCTCCTTGGGGATTCTGGAGGCAGGATTTTTGGTCTTTGGTTTTGTTGTAACTTCTTTGGTTTTGATATCCTTCATCTCTCACCTCCAGTCCCGGCTTGTCCCGCTCTTACCCTTCGCCCGGCTTGGTCGTCATCAGGCGGTACAGCTTTGTATTTCTTGGAAACGAATTTTCAAACGGCACCAGATTTCCGGAACAGCGGATCAGACCATGGCCGGCACCCACATTGGTGATGTAGGATAACTGGTTGTCTGAAATATTCAGAAGTGCCGCCAGCTCATCCCGGTCGGTGGTAGCCTGATTCAAAAGGATCAGGAACTCACTGTTCGCCAGCATCAGGCGGGCGGTATCGGATTTCAGAAGTTCCTCAACGTTCTGGGTAAGTCCGGTTACAAATCCGGAATACTTACGGATACGCTTGTACAGGCGGTAGAAAAAGTCCGCACTGTATTCATAGCGGAACAGCAGATAAAACTCATCCGCAAAGATCCATGTCGTTTTTCCCTTCTTCCAGTTCTGGATCACACGGTTAAAAATCGAATCCAGTGTGACCAGCATGCCAAGGGGCATCAGCTGTTCGCCCAGCTCCCGGATGTCATAGTCGATGATACGGCTCTTCGTGTTGACATTGGTTTCCTGGGCAAAGGTGTTCAGACTGCCATTGATAAACAGTTCCGAAGACAGAGCCAGCCCTCTGGCTTCTTCTTCCGGCTGGAGCATGAGTTGTCGGTACAGGTCCTTTAAGGTCGGCACCTGCCCTTTGTAACCGCCCCTCATATAATCCCGGTACACATCTGCGGTGCAGCGGTCAAGGATGGATTTCTCCTTTGCCGAAAGGTTTCCGGCTCCTACGAGCTGCTCAAACAGGGAAAGGATAAATTCTGACTTCTCAATCAGAGGATTTCGATCATTGCCATAGGCAGAATCCATATCCAGTGCATTCAGATGGGTATCCGAGGTTGCCGAGATCCGGATGACCTCTCCGTTTAAGGCTTCCACCAGAGAAGCAAACTCCGACTCCGGATCGAGGATGAGGATGTCATCTTCCGTGGAAAGGGCAAGGTCTACGATCTCCTCTTTTGCCGAGAAGCTCTTGCCGGAGCCGCTGACACCCAGTCGGAAAGAGTTGCCGTTTAACAGCTTCCTTCGGTCTGCCACCAGCATATTTTTGCTGACGGCATTCTGCCCATAATAGATGCCTCCCGGCTGCATGATTTCCTGCGTATGGAACGGGATCAGGACGGCGGTGGATTCTGTAGTAAGGGTACGCACTGCATCGATTTTCCGCAGGCCATACGGCAGGACGGTATTCAGTCCATCGACCTGTTGCCACTTCAAAGTTGCCATCTGGCAGAGGTGTTTTCTCGCAATGGAATACAGGGTTTCCGTATCGGAGTCCAGTTGTTTCTTGCTGTCTGCCATATGTACCATTGTCAGGATACCGAACATCATCCTCTGATCCCTGGTGGTCAGATCGTCCAGCATTTCCTTGGTCTCTTTTCTCTGCAGCTCCATGTCATAGGGAACTACGGCTGAAAAGTTATTGTTGGCATTCTGGCGTCTCTGCCAGTTGGTGACGTTTGTCTCCACGCCCAGCAGTCGGTTCTGGATCTCACGCACCGCTTCGTCTGTCGGTACGGGGATGATATCAATGGACAGCATCAGGTTCCTGCCAAGGCTGCACAGTTCGGAGATCATCTCATCCTTTACATAGCTGGCGTAATCTTCCATAAAAAGGACTCTGCCGTACTGCTCGCCCAGCTTGAAATGGTCGTTATGGAATTCCATTGTGTCCGGGCAGATCCAGTCTTTGAAGCTGTGTCCTTTTTTCGCAAAGGCTTTCATGTCAAATGGAAAACTCTGTGGAACGTCTGCCTTGAAAAAGTCCCGGAAGATCTGGAGCCTCTGCTCTGCATCCAGCTCTTCCCCAATAGAGGACAGCTTGGCCAGATGGGTGATGATGTCCGTTCCCACACGTGCGAAATAGGTTCTGGCTTCATCGATGTTTTTCTTGTGGACGCTGATGGTCAGATAGCGTTCCTGGTAGATACTGTTGTTGGTACCGGAGATCTTGGAAAGGAGCATGTCATTGTACTCTTTCCGGTACTCGTCCAGACCGTCCCCTTTCATCGGGATCAGCAGGGACTGCTCAAACTCTTCCTTGTTGATCTTACGATTGTTCAGGGTGATCTTCGCCGTACAGCCAGAATCCAGTGCATTTAAAAGTTCAGAGTAGTCCAGGAACATTTCCGTCTTATCCGCTTTACTGGCAATGGAATAGTTGATATCCGTAAACCGGAATGTCCTGGAATACTTGCTCTCCACCTGAAAAATACCATCTGGCCAGATCTTGCGAATCGGGATGGCCTGCTGGACAGACTTCGGTACTTTAAATTTTTCCTTGTCCTGTTTCAGTGTCTGACTCAGGGTTTTAATCAAAGGCATCACCCCTTCCTCTTCGCTTCTTTGGTTTCTTCTGTTTCGTCCGCTTCTTTTCCAGAAGTTCCGCTCCGTTTCCCATCATCTTTTCACCCAGCCGCAGGCTCTCTTCCATGCAGGAAAAGTACAGGTTCTCCGACTTAAATACCAGCCGCTTCGGGTACAGCAGTTCGGATTTAATGACTACCCATGCAAACTGTTCTGCCGTCATGCCGTGGTAACGAAAAAAGCCGCAGGCTGCAAAGGGAGCCGCCCCAAGGATGCACAGCCATCCGGTTACCTGTTCCCCGGCATATTTCCGGGTGACAAAATAGATTCCAAGGGCTGCCAGGATCGCCAGTACCGAAAATAAGCACTGCCGGAAGCTTAAGCCCCAGAACATTGACTCCTGATAGTCTCGGATTTCTTTATTCATTTTCACTTCCATGTTGTTTTCTACCTTTCTCTTTGTAATCTCTGTTTTTTCTTTTGTTTCTGTTTTGGTACATCCCTTTGCCGGATGCCATTTCTTTCCATAAATCTTTTTGTTCCTTCCGGATCAAGCTCTGCCAGTTTTTTCAGGTCGAATGCAACCCTCTGGAAAATGCAGTAACCGGAGGATGCGGTATCCGGCTGTATCGTTCCCAGCTTATGCTGCTTTATAAAACGAAGCTTTTCTTTGCTGAAATTGTGGTCGATATAGGCTTCATTGATACCGCCCAGCGGAGCAAAAGGCAGGTTTACCGTAAGGTCTGCAAAGCTTTCCGGGTATCCATCTTCCATATGGTAAAGCCCGATATAGAGATTGTCATCGCTCATGTAACTGTCTACCCTGAGAAATAATTCCTCCCGGCCATACTGCCAGTCGTAGCTCAGTGTCTTTGATTCTTCCATTTTTTTCGCCTCCTATAATCCCATGATTTCTTTTACGATCCGGTCAGATGCCTTGACTGCCCCTACCAGTACCAGTAAGTTAAAGACCAGCTCCCCGATGTAGTTCCAGACAATCGTCACGGCAGACAGGCCGGTATCCCCGACGGCCGGCGGACTTGCAGCAAACACCGAAAAGATGATACAGGCCAGTGCGATGATGGCTCCTTCCAGACATACCCCGGCATAGGAACGGATAAAGTTCTTTCCTACGGACTGGGTTGGCTCCCCGGCAAAGGTTGCTAGCGGGATCGGTGCGATGGCTGTGTACATATACAGCTTGAACATTCTTCCGTATACAGTCAGAATCATGACAAATGACAATACCGTAATCAGCAGGCTGCCCAATAGGGTTACGATCCACAAAGGGATGGATTCCAGCATTCCGACTGCTTCGATCTTGTCCACGATCTCTGAGGGCAGTTCCGTTACCGTTCCACCTGCCATCCCGGAATGAGACATAATGCTGGAGACGATCCCCTGCACAATGGAAAAAATTGCCGTCAGAAGTTCCATGCCGGACATGACGGCTCCCTGTGCCAGTGCAAAACGGATAAAGGCTTTCACTACGTGTTCCGGCTTTTTCATATCCGTAAAACTTCCACAGGTTTTCACCAGCCCTGCCGCAAAAAATAAGACCAGCAGGCCGTACCCGATGGCTTTCAGTCCACCGTTGATGTTCGTCATCACGCTCCAGATTGCCCCGCCCTTGAAATTCTCCGGGCTTTGCGTCAGCAGTGTCCAGATTTCAGCCAGCTTGTCGCTCCAGGTCTGCAAGGCAGAATTTAGATTCTGTACGATCCAGTTATCACTCAAACAGTTTCACCTCCCATCCTCAAAAGTGAGCAGGGAGCCGGCATTTCGCATGGCTCCCCTTCTGGACTCTTCTCCTATCCCATGATCAGGTCCAGGATCTCTTTTGCAAAGGTAATGATGATACCGCCTGCCAGTGTCAAAAATCCGTTTGCCCTCTGGCTTGGATCGTGGCTCTTTAAGGACAGACCGACCTGCACGATACCAAATCCCAGCAGAATCAGGCCAATGGCGCGGATCAGGGAAAAGATAAACGTGGATAGGTTATTGACTACGGTCAGCGGATCGCCTGCGGCATAAACGCAGGTCGCCCCAATGCAGATCGACAGTACCATGACTGCATACAGAGCAAACAGTTTCTTCTGCCCTCTCTTCATCTTTAGCGGTGCGGTCTCTTTCCTGATTTCTGTGTGTTTCTTATTTTTCAGTAAATTCATTGGCATTCCTCCCATCAAAAAAGCTCCCCGATGATGTCCTCATCCAGAAGCAGTTCGTAATCGTCATATCTTGTTTCGTCAAATGTAAAATCGTCATGCGCCAGCGGTGCTTTCGCATAATTGAACGGGCCGGCACCTCCGTCCTCGGTATACCGGATGTTGGGATGCTTCATCAGGTCATACTTGGCATCCAGTATGGGCCGCTCCCCGCGGATAAACAGAAGTGCATTCTGGTTATCCAGCATACGGACTTCATCCGGCTGTAACAGCTCCCTTCCGCTCTGCTGGAAGTTGGTGGAGTAGCTGCCGGATTTCCCCTTGGTCTGGCCGTAGGTATTTGTGTCAATGGTCTCTTTTCCCAATAATTCCGATACATATTTGTGTGTCTCTTTTTCGTTGCCGCCCAGGTATAAAAACTCATCGCAGTTGCCCACCAGACTCTCCCACGAATCCTTGAACAGAGCTTTTAGCTGGCTCATGTTCTGGATGATGATGCTACAGTAAATGGAACGGGATCGGCAGGTTGCCAGGATCTTCTCAAACTCGTTTGGCAAGGATACGTTTGGAAACTCATCCATGATGCAGTTGACCGGAACCGGAAGGGCACCGCCATGCACACGGTCTGCCATGTAATAAAGAGTCTGGAAAAGCTGGCTGTAGATCATGCCTACCAGATAATTCAAAGAGGTATCCGCATCCGGGATACAGCAGAAAAGGGCTACTTTCTTCTCGCCCATGCTGGAAAGATCCAGCTCATCGGTATTGGTCAGCTTGGCGATCTGCGGCAGGTTAAAAGCTGCCAGACGGACACCGACACTGATCAGGATGGACTTGGCGGTCTTTCCTGCCGCCTGCTTGTAGATGTGGTACTGCTTCACGGCAATGCTGTCCGGGTCCCGCATCTCCAGACGATCAAACAAAATGTCCAGAGGGGATTCGTAGTCCTCGTCCTCTTCTTTTACCTGGGCAGAACCTAACATCTCCATGATCATGGCGAAGTTCTGTTCTTCCGGCGGAGCTTCGTGGAGCAGATACAGCATCAGTGCCTGAAGCAGTGCGGTCTCGCTCTTCTCCCAGAACGGATCGGAGGACTGGGAACCTTTGGGTGTGGTGTTTTGTATCAGATTGGAAATAAGACGGAGCACGTCTTTGTCATCGTGGACATACTCGAATGGATTGTAGCAAAAAGATGTGTCGGGATTGATGAGGTCAAAGACACGCACCTCATATCCTTTCTTTTCCAGCAGACCGCCTGTCTTTCGGAGCAGTTCGGCTTTCGGATCGGTGATGACCATCGAACAGCAGCACTGCATGATGTTTGGCAGGGCAAAGCCTCTGGATTTTCCTGCACCGGAGCCTCCCACTACGAGAATGTTGAGACATCTGCGGTGCTTGTGGGTGTCAAGGCTAATGCGGAAGTTCTGTGTCAGCAGGATGTTCTGGGAGTACGGCTTCTTGCTATATTTCTTACAGATCTGCCGGGCATCGCCCCATCTGGCAGAGCCATGTTCTTCCCCTCTGCGGTAGTTCTTCTGACCGGAATAAAAAATGCCGATCCCGGCTGCGTAAAGTAACGTGCAGACCAGCATCGACTTGATGGTGTATTCCGTATAATGAAACTGGAAGGGATGGTTCAGCTTTTCTGTGAGAACCTCCATCAGCTCGAAAAGATTCCTGCCCGGCTGGATGGCATCCGCAAGCAGGATTGCTACCCACCAGATGACAGGCAGTCCGGCAAGCCAAATCACCCAGTCTGACTTCCGGCTGTTTGTTACCGGGATGGTTGCTGTTTGGGCCTCTCTGCTCTTGGCAGGTCCGTAATGTGGAAGCTGTCCACTCCCGGAACGAGGGCAAGGCTGCTTCCATTCTCCCAGTTTACGTGGATCTGCCCTGCATCGTCTACCATATCCACCTTACCTTTTAAGCCGGGTGGCATGTGGCTCTCCCCCTCCATGCTGTTAAGCGTGACCTCGGTTCCCGGCGGATATCTTCTCCGCATGGCTTCTATTCTTTCTTGTGTCATATTTCTGTATATTTGTACCACATCCTTTCTTCATCTTCCCCTTCCACGGTATGGGCGGTATCTGGATTTCATGATCTTTAACAGGACGCTGTCGATCCCATCGGAATAGCGTCCGTTTTTCAGGTATGTGTCCCGGAGCTGGTTTAAGGCTTCCACGGATTTGCTGTGTTCGGCTTCTGTCAGGTAGAGCTTTCCCTCTTCCTGCTCTGCCAGCTTCAGAACCAGATCCCGTGTGGTATCCACCGGAAGCCCCTGTTCTTTTTCCTGCCGGAACACTTCCCGGAGTGCATGGATCAGCATGTGGTTCATGATCCGGTCCATCTTTACATATCGCATTCTTGTCATAGGCGAGCCTCCTTTTTTCCTCTTTTTTCTCAACCACAACATACCACACTTCCTCCCGGAAAGCTACTGCAAAAGAGCCGGAAAAGCCCCTTTTTATCAGCGTTCCGGGGACTTTTTACTCTTGGCAGGTTTCTCCGTTTTTTCCTCCGGGATGGCAAATTCATCGGTCATAAATTCCTGCTCGCTTTTGCCAAGGTTGCGGTCTACCTGCTTGCCAATGGAATAGGCTGCACTCTTTACATCCTGGATAAAGGAGCGGAGTTCTTTCGGATCTTTCTGTCCGAATGCCTGCATCTGGCATACCTTGTCAAAGGAAAAACCGGAGACATCCACGCCGTATTTCTGTGCTGTCACATACGCCGCACAATAGGCCTGTGCCGATACCCCTGCCCGGCTGTAGCTTCCATCGTGATGGTCAAGGGATGCACAGGCCAGCTCCCGGCTGATGGAATGGAACGTTGCATTTTCGCTCATGCCATTTCGGACATAGATCGTCCGCTTGTTCGGGATGTACTGTGCCTGTACCTTATCCGGCAGATTGTCTGCGATCTGAATCCGTACCTCGCTGTCGGTCAGCAGTGCTTCCATCAGCTGGTCCATCGGCTTTGGCTCTGCCTCTTCTGGCTGCTTGGTACGGATCTGGCTGATGTCATAGGCTTTCTGGATGGAGTACCCCTGCTGGATGACACCGTCCTTTTCATATTCCTGTCCGACAATGAAGTTGTATCCCTTGCTTCCGGTCTTGACTACCTTGCCTTCTTCCTTCCATTTTTCAAAGGTCTTGACCTGCCGGATCTCCGGATTCTGTGCATAAAGCAGGAACAGGTTGTCTGTCCTCTGCGGCTTGCACTGTCCCATAAAATCAAGGAATCCTTTTAAGGAGTCCCCATTCTGGAAGACCTCCTGTGCCTTTCCATCGATCATACCCCAGATTTCTTCCCTCTCCTGCTTTTTCTGTGCGGCATATTCTTCTTTCGATAACCGCTGGGCGGACTGCTCCTGCGAGTCCTGCCCTAAAAATTTTGTCAGGTCCATCTCCTACCTCGCTTTCACCTTTCGTTTCTTTCTTGCTTTCTTCTGCGTTTTCCTTGGTCCACGGTTCTTTTCCCGGCTCCGCTTCTGGGATTCCTCTGCTTTCTCCCGTTTGATGTTCTCCAGCTCCCGGCGGACACTGGGACGCTCCTGTTCCCTCTGCCCTGCATCAGTCCCTTTTTCCTGCCCGGTAGAAATATTTCTGCTGTGCAAGGAAGAGCCGGACAGATTCTCTTCCCCCTCTTCCTGCACCGGGATAAAATTTTCCGGTTCGGAAAACTCCTTTTCGGGATGATTCTGGTTCTTTTCCTCTTCAGAAAAGTCCATGTCACCGACCTGGAATGCTTCGTCCAGATCGCTGATTTCAAACTGCACCTCGCCCTCCGGCATCTGCACAGTTTCCTGTACTGCTTCGGTTTCCGGTGCTTCCATTCCGGCGGTTACCTCATGGACAGCTTCCCCGACTTCGCTCCTTACAAAATCAAGGTTCATCTTATCCATGACACGGTTGACTTTGGCTGCATCATCGGCAAAGACCATGACCTCGCTCATCTCCGGGTTCTTTTTATCCCGGATGATCACATAGAGCAGTCCTCGTTTCCTGCCCTCACTGCAGAATTCACGCAGGCGGTCAGATGGCACAGTGAAGAACTTCAATGGCTTGTTCTCCTTTAACATCCGCACCATTCTGGTCTTGCCCCTCGTTTTCTTCTGGTCTTTTAATACGGCGGCAACAAATACCGCCAGATGCTTTGCCAGCGTACCCGAAAGCCTGAGCCCGTGGTCCACGCCGTCCAGGGAATACCGGACGATCTGGTCCGCCGCATCGCCTCCATAATTCATGTTGTTCACCTGCTTTCTGTTCTCGGTTTTCTGTTTTTCTCCGTCTGTTCTTCTTCCTGTCTCTGGATCTGCTCTGCCAGACGCATCTTTTCTTCCATCTCCTGGGACTGCTGTTCGATCCGGATACAAATGCGGATATCCTTTCGAAGCGGCTTCAGTTCTTCGGTGATCTGACCGATCCTGACACTGTCCGGTTCGCTCCGGTAGAGCCGCTTCCGCTCTTTCGTGAGTGCCTGTACCCTCTCTTCCAACGATGTGCGGTAGGCGAGTAGCTCTTCACGGGTAGTAATCTGATGCTTCTGTAGAAATTCCATCTGCTCGATCCTGGCATCCAGTTTTCGGATGTCTGCCCGGAGCACCGGGGAGATCCTTTTCGGCTTCTGCTTTAGGGCACCCATCTGGTACAGATAGGAATAGTACAGGGCCTGTATCCCTTTTAACTTCTTTTTAGGGAATCTGGAATCTCCTTCTTTTCCAGCAGGTATCCTGCTCTTGGGCTGCAAGATCCACTGCCGGATGCTCTCTTCCGAGTAATGCTTCCCAAGGCTCCGCAGACGGATATACCGTTCCATCCCCGGTGCTTTTAATGCAATGTACTTCCGGTTCAGCTTCCACTGGTATCCCCTCTGCTTCATCTGTTCCAGAAACTGTTTCCATGTGAAGCTCTCTGCCACAGCATCCCGGATGTCCAGACGGATCGAGGTTCTCCAGGTCGGCTTTCCGTCCTGTTCTGCCATCCACTGTGCATAGGATTTCCCTTTGCCGTTTTTCGGTTCGATGACAGATAAGCCGTATTTCAGGCATAAGGCATCCGAAGCTTTCCGCACATCCTCATAGTAACTCCTGCTGTTGCTGTGGTACTTTTTCCCATCTTCCATGCTCACGGAATTAAACACGATGTGGTTGTGGTAATGCTCCGTATTCAGATGGGTGGTGATGACTGCTTCGTATTTTCCCTGAAGGAGCCTTTCTGCCATTTCCATGCCGATCTGGTGAGCAAGCTCCGGGGTGACTTCCCCTTTGACAAAGCTCTGCACCAGATGGTACCCCTGTACTCCGTCCATCTTGTGGTATCGTTTCTTCGTAGCTACCATATCTTGATAGGCAGTCTCACAGACGCAGCCGATGGCATCCTCAAAAACGGAACGCTCCGTCTTGTCCCGATTCATGGCGTAATCGATGGCTTCTTCCAGAGAGCCGGCACTCTGCCCTTTCTTGGTGGTCTTATCCTTGTTTCGGATGTACGTGATGGAATTGTCCAGACGGCTGACCGGGATGATACTGGTGTATGCCATCGGCTACCATTCCTCTTTGACCAGCCTCCATGTCTCTTTCGTCATGCGGAGCATTTCCCGGATACTCTCTTCCCCGGCCATCCCACAGCCATTGGCTACATGGGCAAGCTGATTGGCGTTGTTGCACAGACCGGATATTTTCCGCAAAAGCTCCGTATGATGCTCACAGGGTCTTGCCCGGACTTCGCCACCCATGACAATGGAACGGATGTATTCCTCACGGGACAGGCCGCTTTTTTCTACCTGCTCTTCCAGAAAACGCAGCTCTTTTGCATTGAGGCGGACTGGTATCACATGGTTCCTTTTTCTCATCTCTTCACCTGCTTTCCAACGGGTTATTGGTTGCGTCATTACATTTCACGATTTTTCCAGATCAGGAAACCTGCCAGGACGCCGATGGCTACCGCTGCAGCAATGATCTTTTTCTTCATATGGACCTCACCCCCTTTCCGATACCTGGCACAGCTCCATCGGGGCGAACATGATCCCTCTCTTTTCCATCTCTTTTGCGAATTCCAGGAGGTTCCATTTTTTCCCATCAATCATAGCAGAATCGGCATCCAGATAGTGGCAGGTGGATACGTTCCGCTCTCCATTTGGGGCATTCTGCACAAGGCTTTCCCCGTCTGCCAGACGGAACAGTTCCTCTCCCTGGCTGTTTACAAAACAGATGCACACGCCGTGGTCAATGATCTCCTTTGGTTTCATCCGGCACCGCTCCAATGCCTCATCCTCACGTTTTCCAGCTATGAAAAGACACATTGCAAAAACGCCCATTACTCCTCCGGTCATTGTGCCAAGTATAAATCCCAACATTTTTTCGTTCTCCTTTCGTCTGTTTACGGCTCGGTATGGGGGATTGGGGTTCTCCCCAAAGTGCGTTTGGATATCCAAACGCTATGCTTGCAAAACCAGTCGCATCCGGTTTCGTCCCCTCTGAACCAGTTGTTTTTCTGAATCATTCATTTTCCTTGATTTTGCTCAACCCATCCAGTGTGGTACAGATGATATGGAGTCTGTCAGCCATGCTGATCGCCGTGTTCATCGTCCCGGTGGTCTCTTTTCCGCAGACAACCACCATCCTGCACCGCCTTAATATCTGGTGGGACATTCTCCGCATGGCCTGCATATCCTCTGCATCCCCGTCATCAAGGAATGGGGAAAAGCTGTACTGCGGGCAGATCGGCACATATCCCAGTTCGTAGATCTTCCGGCAGTACCGCTGTACTTTGGTCTTTCCTTCTTCTGCAGAACAGCAGACATAAGCAAGTGCCTGTTCCAATACGACCATCTCCTTTCCTGGCCGGACAGGTTTCCTCTGCCCGGCGTTTTTCCAAAAAGAAACACCCACAAAGCATTCCGCTCTGTGGATGTCTTGTGGACATCTGGATTCTTTTCTTCTCTTTTTCAGATGTCTGCCAGACATCCGGCTACTGTGGTTCTTTGTTTTCCGCTTCTTCCCCAGCTTCCAGTGCAATGCGGACACGGTCGCTTCCCAGCTTATAATACGCATCGGTCACTTCAATGCCGACTGCCTGAAACCCCGACTCTGCCGCCGCAAGGATGGTAGTACCAGCTCCGGCAAACGGGTCTAAGATCAGGCCGCCCGGCTCACAGATCTGGATGACATCCTTCATCAGCTGGAGCGGCTTTTCTGTCACATGGATGCGGTTCTGGGGATTCCCATAACGGAACACACCCGGAAGGCAGGACACCGGGCGGTTGATCGGCATCGGTCCGTTGCTTCCCCATACAATATATTCTGCCTGCTGGCGGAATCTGCCTTTCTGCGGACGGGAGTTCCCCTTGTCCCAGACGGCAGTCCCTCTCCAGATCCACCCTGCCCACTGGAGGGCATCGGTGATGGACGGGTACTGTCTCCAGTCAATAAAGAGGCAGATCGGAGCCCCTCTCTTGCAGGCTTTCCGCACATCGTACAGCCATTCTGCCATCCAGTGGGTCCAGGAACGCTGGTCTTTATTATCCCCATCAAAATCCGGCAGGGCATTTTCTGCTTTCATGCTGCTGTACTTCTGGTTGGTAGTTCGGTTGCGTTCGTTCTGCTTGGTTCCCCCGGACGCATAGGGCGGATCGGTTATAACTGCATCAAAGATCCCCGGCTGGAATCCTTTGACCAGTTTTAAGGTATCTCCATGCAGGATACGCCAGTTCTCCCCTCCGGCAGACTCATCCGGCACACAGTCCGGTTTTAAAAGATCTTCAAGTTTCAGGGTATTTCCCATAGGCATCATCCTTTCGGTCGCTTATTTTCCAGATTTCTCTGGAAGTGCTTTTCTTTATGGAACTGCTCATCGGCAGGTATCCTCTTTTTTCAGTGTTTCTTTTCTTGGCGTTCTGGGCTGTTCACGGTGGTCCGACAGCTCGGTTTTCACGTATTCGCTGATGATTCCCAGCGCTTCATAGTAATTGCTGCTCTTGTGGACACGATCCGCCATTTCGTTGGCCTGTTCGGACATCCCGGCACGTCTAAGCAGTCTTGCGGCATCCCCAAGGATTGAGAAAATATTTCCGTCATGCCCTAAGAGCTTAAGTTCTGGACGGGACGGCTTTTGTTCCGGCTGCTTTTCCTGCACACCGTTTTCCGGTGCTTTCACCTGTATCTGGAAATCCGAGCCGGCACCAACATAGAAATGTAAGTATAATTCACCACCGTCTACCTTGATCTCCCGCTGTTCCAGACTTTCTCCCCAGCCATCGCTGTACTGCCCTCTCAGATACTGCCCCACCACACGGTATTCCTCTGGTGTCAGATTCTCCCGGAGTGTCAGGTTTGCACAGCCATATAAAACGCCCTCCTGTTCCTTTACCGCCATTGTAATGCGTTCCACTTTTTCCTTAATGTCCTTGTTTTGGTCAAAATAATCGATCAGGTTGCATGGCTGGTTGTCAGGCATACCGAGCCGATTGATCTCGTCAACCTTTTCTGCGATGGATGTCTGATACTGCACCAGGTCAGGTCCTTCCAATGGCTCCGCATCATCCAGATTCACAATATCTGAATAGTCCGGAATAAACTCTGCCATCAGAGGTGACAGCATTTCCACTTCTATTTTATCTTTCAAAGCATCACCTCGCTTCCCTATTCTGCCGTTTCTCCGGTGTACGGGCAGCCATTTTTGCCATGTCTGCCCAGTCTGCCCCTTCGATTTCCGGCAGGTTCTCGATGATCCGATAGCTTCCCTCGTAGGCTTTTCGGATATGTTCACACGCCCACCGTCCGGCAAAGTCATTGTCGGTACACACTTCGATCTCGGTGATCTCCGGGTGCTGGGACAGAAAATGTTCCAATGCCTGCGGCTTTTTCATGCTCCGCTGGCTCTGCCCTTCTTTTGGTGCGCTGATCCCGCCAAGCTCCAGACGGTACTTATCCCGGCTTCCCTGTCTCTGTTCCAATGTCATGTGGGCAAGCACATCCACACAGGCTTCATAAACAGCAACCCGTCTGCATCCCGATTTCGCCGGAACACAAAAAGCGTATGCCTTTTCACTTCCGGCCTGTTCCATCTTAAAAGCCTTTCCGCTGGCATCGTAAATCCCACGCAGGAAAGCATATCTTGCCACCTGGTTTTCATCCCGTCCTATGAACACGGCATTGTGGTAGGGCAGACTCTCATATAAGATTCCCAAATGAACACACCGCTGTAAGACCTCGCCACTGATGCCCCGCTCTTTCAGATAGCGGAACACCCTGCGGCAGTCTGGGCTGGCCGTAGGCAGGACAAATGGCTTCTTTGGCTTTGCTTCCACTGGAGGAGGGATATAGGTGGGATACTCATCTTTCAGCATTTGCACTGCCTCCAGAAAAGAACACCCGTCTACATGAATCAGGAAATTTAAAGCACTGGTGCCCCCGATATCTCTGGATTTCCAGTGCCACTGGCTGGTCTGCTCGTTAATCTTAAAGCTGTCGTGGTCTGTCAGCTCCCATTCATTTCTGGCTGAAGATTTTTTCAGACGGTTTGGCTGATATTTCTTCAGGTATTCAATGGCGGTGATCTCCCTTGCACGTTTGATTTCTTCTTCCGGAATCCACGGCATTACATCACGGTATCCCGGAGCTGCTCTGCCTTATCCGTTTTCTCCCACGGGAATTCCTTTCTTCCAAAATGCCCGAACACCGCACTCTGTCGGTAGATTGGCCGCTTCAGGTGCAGGGTGTCACAGATCTGGCTTGGGGTAAGCCCGAACACCAGAGGGATCGCTGCGGCGAGGCAGTCATCCGCACAGATCTTTCCCGTTCCAAAGGTATCCACCTGCACCATGACTGGCTGGGCAACCCCAATGGCATAGGCAAGGGACACCTGGCATCGGCTGGCAAGTCCGGCAGCTACCATGTTTTTGGCGATGTAACGGGCCATGTATGCCCCGGAACGGTCAACTTTGGAACAATCCTTCCCGGAGAATGCACCGCCGCCATGCGGTACCAGGCTGCCGTAGGTATCCACCATTAGTTTCCTTCCGGTCAGTCCGGTGTCTGCATCCAGACCTCCGCACACAAATCTGCCCGATGGGTTAATCAGGATCTTGGTATCCTCATCCGGTGGCAGCATACGGAGTGCCGGGCGTAACACTTTCTCCCGGATCTCATGCTCCAGCTTCCGAAGGGATTTTTCCTTTTCATGCTGGCAGGACACAATGACGGTATCCAGCCGGGCAGGTCTGTCATCTTCATACTCCACGGTCACCTGCGCCTTTCCATCTGGCAAGATTCCCGTGATATATCCGCTTCTACGGCTTGCAGACAGTTCTCTTACGATGCGGTTCGCCAGAACCACTGGCATCGGCATAAGCTGCGGCGTATCATCGCAGGCGTATCCCACCATGATTCCCTGATCCCCGGCTCCATTGGCAAGTCCGCTCTGAACAGAAACAGTCCCTGTCCTGCGTTCTCTGGAACGTTCCACTGCCCCGGCGATATCCGGACTCTGTTTGTGGATGAGGGCATCCATATGGATTCCATCTGCTTCATAGCCTGCACTCTCCAACACCTTTCTGACGATTTCAAACACCTGTGGCTCATATCGGCTGGTGATCTCTCCTGCCACAATGATGTTCCCTTTAGTAGCCAGCACTTCGCAGGCCACCTTGGAATTTTCGTCCTCTTTCAGACACGCATCCAGAATACTGTCTGCAATTAAGTCGCAGAGCTTATCCGGATGTCCTTCCGTTACGGATTCTGCTGTATAAAATCGTTTCATAATTATTACCATCCTTTCCAACGAGTCAAAACTCGCTGCTCGTTATAAACTAAATAGATCCAGCAGAAAGCACTCCTTTTTGGAACACTTCCTGCCGGATCTGGATTATGAGCTGTCTCACATTCTGCACTTTTCTAGTACGTTCAGACACTTTTTTCCATCTGAATACTACCAACACACACCCTTACATAATCCCCCTGTTTTGAACACTTCCCAGTCTGTGCGGTCATCATTTGTCTCATTTCTACACTTTTTGGGGGCTTTCAGACACTTTTCGTTAGAGCATTCGCTGATATTCCGTAGAGTATTTACCAAAGTTTCCACTTTTGAACACATTTTCCATCTGAATACACCTGGCATACACCCTTTATATACTCCCCTGTTTTGAACACATCCCTGCCCATGCGGTCATTATTTGTCTCATTTTCTGCACTTTTCGGGTACTTACGAACACTTCTGACTCCACACTGCCCCGGAAACCGGCACCGCCAGGACGATATTCCTGGCACCGCTCCATTCATATGAACACGTGACGAGCGTCAAAACCTTATCGTATATACACTTCAGGTAATCATCTCCGGTTTCGAACACTTCCCTCCGCTTGGCTACTTTTAGGTACTCTTGCACGGCCACCACATCTGGAAGTTTCTGCTGGAACGGGAACAGATTCCGGTCTGCTTTCAGTACCGTGACAATCTTATACTCCTGAATGCCGTCCTCTGTCTGAAGATAAGCAAAACGATGGGCGTTATAATAATCTTCCCCTGCATATAAGTCCAGGTTTCCGAAGATCGCCCCGCTGTTCATGTTGTGACCGTAAATGATGAGATTCCTGCTTTCGGACACTTTACAGTCTGCCTGTAAAAACAGGCTTCCGTTGATGTCATATTCCTTTTTGTAATTCCGTTTCAGGTAAAACTCCCCATTCTCCTGTTTGGACTGAAGCACCGGGTAATCAATCCCGGTATCCGGTATGGTCAGCCATCCCTGCACATCCGGGTATTGTTCCTGGAGAGAAACAAGGTCTACCGCAGCCACCGGGCATTTTCTCCCAGCTGGTTGGTCTTTCTTTTCAGATCCTGAGGCTCCCGGAGCTTCCGGCTCCGGGAAATTCCCTTTCAGCTCTGCCACCAGCTTTTTGTTCTCCATTGGGAGATATACCATATGGTAAAGCAGGAACCCGGCACTTAAGAAAAGTGCTGCAAGGCATACCGTTTGAAAAAGTTTTTTCGCGATTTTCATCGTTCCTGTCCGGCTTTCCTCTGCTTCTTTGGCTGGCTTTTCTGCGTCTGTCCCGGCACAGGCGGTTTTCTGGCTGCTTTCAGGATCGGCTCTGTCGGAATCTGGTTCTGTCTGCAGCCCTTTAAGATTCCGGTCAGGTACGACCGTCCGGGCGGATTAAAGTTCTGCATGTAATCTTTTGTCATGATATAGACAATGGCTTTGATCTCTCTTCCGCCTTTATTCTTGACGGTGATTTCCTGTTTGTCGTAAAAATCAGGATAGCCTTCATAAAGATCTAGGCTCTTTTCGCAGTCCCCGGTCAGTGACCAGAGGACGCCGTCCACATGGCTTCCCTCTTCCGGGAAGATGGTGGCAAGACCGCTTCCTGCGGCTGCAAAGGTCAGCCGATACCCCTCCAGGCGGACGGTTTCTACCATCTCCGCCTTTGGACACCGATATGCCATCTGGTCCAGATCCATGTTGCTTCCATACGCAAAATATAATTGTTTCAGCCTATCTGCCCCCTTTTTTCTTCTTTCTTCTGGATGCCACACCCATGCCGATCAGACCGCCTGTGGAAAGAATTAGGCACAGGGCCGGAAACCAGAGGTTGGTGTCATCGCCTGTTTTCGGGTTACTTACAGACGGGGTGTCCTCCGGCAGCTTCTCGTTCGTCACTTTCTGGATGACTTCAATCACTGGGGTTTTGTCATCTACATAAGTAAATGTCACTTCATGCTTGGTCTCATCCATCTGATATCCTTCCGGTGCTTTGGTCTCAACCAGATAATAAATGGCTGCCTTATCAAATTTGCCATCCTTATAAGTTCCGATTGCAAGCAGTCCGCTGGTTGCATGACCGTTTTCATCAGTGGTCAGGGTTTCTACCACTTTGCCATCGGCATCCCTCAATTCAAATTCCGCACCTTTCAGTGCAGCTCCGGTATCCTTGTCCGTTTTCTCAATGATCAGACGTCCCTTTGCGGTATCATCTTTCATGGCTACCTTCTGGATCTCTGCGGTGTCTGCCACCTCGAAGGTGATCTCTTCCGAAACGACATAACCGTTTGGAGCCTGCTCTTCTTTCAGGGTGTATTTACCGATTGGAAGTTTTTCGATATAATGCGGCTCTTTACCGGAAGTCCAGGTTTCTACGATATTGCCATTTTCATCTGTGATGGTCAGTTTGGCTCCTTCGATCTCATTATCTCCGGTAATATCCGTTTTGCTGATCTCCACTTTGGTCACATCATCTTCCATTACCTGTTTCTGGATCTCTACAGTATTCTCCACGGTGAATGTGATGCTTTCCGCAGTGGCATATCCATCGGCCGGCTTGGTTTCTGTCAGGGTGTACGATTTTCCTACAACCAATTCTTTGATGATGTGCGGCTCCTTGGTGGATGTCCATTCCTCAACAACAGCCCCGTTTTCATCCGTCAGCTGTAATCTGGCTCCCGGCAGTTCCTCGCCTGTGGTCAGATCGGTTTTGGAAAGTTCCACGGTTGTCGGCTCATCTTCAAATACGAACTCATAGGACACTTCTGCTTCTTTGTCTCCCTGGTACTCAAAAACAAATTCCTGTTCTTCTCCGGTGGTAACAAATCCATCCGGTGCATACAGCTCCTTCACATAATAGGTTCCGTCAATCGGCAGGTCTGCAATAAAGGAAATCTTTCCATCTACATCTGTTGTTTTTAACTCGATCAGGGTATCTGCTTCCATCAGCACCTTTCCAGATGCGGACAGGATATCGTTCCTAGTGTACAATCCAAAGATGCCGCCTTTTAATACACGGCCGGTATCCTTTTCTTTCTTCAGGACGTTCACTTTCACCTTCTGGCGGTTGTTCTGCCAGTCCTCATCGTATACGACAACCGGGGTATCCTGATCGCGGTAGGAAAGATCTACATATCGTGGTTCTTCATCCAGCACATAACCATATGCTGTGCCCACCTCTTTGACATAGTATTTTCCAACCGGAAGGTCAGATACTTCTGCAACACCGTTTGCATCAGTAGTCACGGTTGCCACCAGCTCGTCCTTAGCATAATAATCCGGGCTTACACCATCGGCTGCTTTGATATCCTCTGCAGCGTAAATCTCAAAGGTAACGTCTGACAGGCTTCCTGTGATGTACTCAAACAGATGCTCTACAACGCCTTTGACATTGTCCAGCAGGGTGATCTTATCAAGGAATTCACCCTTCTTGTTTACGATCAGCAGGGCTTTCGGCACATCGTCTTTCATTTCCACTTTCTGTACTTTTGCGGTATCCTGAACGGTGAATTCCACATCCGTGGTCTTTAAATAACCAAGCGGTGCAAGAGATTCACGGAGGGTATAAGTTTTTCCAACGGTCAGGTATTTGATCACATGAGGCTCATCCTTTACGGAAGTCCAGCTGTCGATCACATTTCCATCCTTGTCCAGAACAGAAAGGGATGCCCCGTTCAGCTCTACGCCTGTGGTCAGGTCGGATTTTGTCACCTCGATGGTGGTCGGCTGGTTCTTCTTCACAGATTTCAGCTTGATGGTCGGAATGTCCTGCCCCTGATAGGTGGCATCAAATTCCAGTATCTCGTCAGAAGATACAAAACCATCCGGTGCAGAAATTTCTTTCACATAATAAGTTCCAAGCGGCAGGTCCAGGGTGAAGTGTGCCTGTCCTTTTTCATCGCTTGTGATCTCCTGTAATAAGGTATCTGCTTTCACAATAATCTTGTCACCGGATTTGATCTCGTTCTTATTGTAAAGACCGAATGTAGCTCCAGCTACCGTGCTTCCTGTTTCTGCATCCTGTTTTTCCACGGTGATGCTTACTTTCTGGCGTTCATTGGTAAAAGTCACTTCTTCGTCTACGACTGGGGTATCCTGTCCGGCATAGGTAAAAGTTACTTCTTCGCCTTTGGCATTCCAGGTGTAGCCCTCCGGCGTTTTTTTCTCTTCTACACGGTATTTGCCGAGCGGAAGGTTCTCTACTACGGCACTTCCGGTTTCATCGGTTGTCACCGTTGCCACCAGTGTGTCTTTGGCATATTCCAGATAACGGTTGCCGTTCTCATCTTTCTGATGGTCTGCGGTATAGATATCTTCTGCGGCATAAACCTCAAACACGGCTCCTGCAAGGCTGGCTTCCTCATAGGTGAAATCCTTGTCAAAACCTTTGACTACTTCTCCTTCCTTGTGGATGGTCAGTCTGCCTTTTGCCGGGTGGTTCTCGAATTCCACCTCGATGATCAGGTCACCGCTGACCGGATCTTCCTGGTATGCAGTATCGCTGTCTACCTTGATTTCCACGGTATTGGCACTGTGGGTGTATCCATCCGGTGCAGTCACTTCTTCGATGCGGTAATTTCCACAAGCCAGATTCTGTGGCAGGATCAGGTATCCATTCTCATCCGTAAAATAAGATTTATGTACCATAGTAGATGGGTAGGTGGTCACCTGTTCCACATATTTCTTGTTATCCAGATCGTATACTTTAAACTCAGTATTCGGAACCAGGACAGATTTCTTTGTCTCGTCATCTTTTTTGACGATCTTTAATTTTGCTTCAAACTCTTCGTCCAGAAGCACACGCCATACCTGCGGCTGATCCGGATTGTTTTCCGAGATCACAACCTTAAAGTCATCGACTGGTTTGAAGTTGTGCGGTGTGGTGGTCTCCCTTACAATGTAGGTTCCGTATGCAAGCGGAATGGAGCATGCATATCCACGCTCATCCGTGAACATTTCTGTCTGTCCGTCTGCGGTCAGTACAACCGGAGTTGCAGATGCAAAGTCATAGGAACCGTCCTTATTTTTCTTCAGGCTGCTCTCCAGATATGCACTGAATCCCACACCTTTTAACAGATCGGCATCGGTCTTACCATTGTTGGCTGCTTTAATGACCTGGAACGGCTGTTTGATCACATCTTCCAGAGAAGTTGCGGTACGTTCTACCGTCTGAACCAGATCTCCCTCGTCATTACACTCCAGATCATGTTCTTCCGGGTCTGCCAGATATCCAACAGGCGGCGTCAATTCTTTCACGTAATACTTTCCGAGATAGAGGTCTGCGATTTCTGCATTTCCCTCTGTATCCGTAGTCAGGGTTGCAATCTGCGTTCCTGCCGGGTAAAGGACACCTGTCTGTCCATCCGGATGAACGATATCCTCACGGGCATACAGTCCGTAAACCGCACCCTCAAGGGTTGCATCTCCCTGTGCGGTCTTTCCGGTTTCGGAATCCTCTTTTACCAGTTTGATCTTCGCATTGACACGCTCGTTCTGGAACGTGTGGCTGAAAGAAACGGTTGCCTCTTTGTCTGTGGTGTACTGGAACGTAAAAGAGTACACATCCTCACTGTTTCTGGTATATCCGGCCGGTGCAGAAACCTCTTTCATGTAGTAGCTGTTAGCGATCGGCAGGTCTGCCTGATATACGGCTTTTCCGTCTGTTCCGGTCACTACCTTCTCAATGAGGGTATCTTTTTTGACCACAACGGTTCCGTCCGCTGCTTTGATGTCGTTTCCGGCATACAGGCCATAAGTGCCGCCCGGAAGGTATTTCCTGGTTTCCTTATCCTGTTTGTATACGCTTACGCTTGCTTTTTGGCGGTCATTTTTGAATGTCACGCTTCCCATGACCTTCTCCACATTGCTTCCGGCATAGGAAAGGGTGATTTCCTGGCTTTCGCCTGTGCATATCAGATTTTGTGGTGCCTGCATTTCTTTTACCACATATTTTCCCAGATATAGATTATCCAGTGTGACACTTCCGTCATCCCCGGTAGTAAGTCCGGCTTTGACCAGTGCGTCTTTTTTATAAATGACGGTTCCGTCTGCGGATACAATATCCGCTGCGGCATAAACATTGTAAACCGCACTCTTCTGTTTCTGCTCGGTATAAACAAAGGAAACACCATCATCAGTTACCTTTGCTCCGGTCAGGACTTCTCCTAATTTATAAACAGTCAGGCTTGCCATCTGCTCTGCATCGGTAACGGTTTGTTTTACAGTATCTCCGATGACCAGTTTCACATCGTAGGCTTTGGTATCCAGCAGATATCCGTTTGGTACGGAGATCTCTTTCAGGTATACGGTATCCTGTGTTTTGGTGATCGTAACGCTGGAAGCTCCGTTGGCATCTGTGGCCGGCATCTTTGTGATCAAGTTCTTTCCATCCTTGTCACTGTAAACGCCATAAACTGCACCTGCGATGGCTTTGTTGCTCTTGCGGTCCTTCTTTACGATCTCCAGAGTTGCCTGTTTTACCCATGACACTTTAAAATCTACATACTTCTCATCGGTCACGCCCTCGCCAAATACCAGGGCAAGGTCCTGTGTCTCGCTTCCGGTTGTGATCTTGTAAGCGGAATAGTCTTTGATGATGCTTCCCTTCATGGTAACAGACCATTCCCCTTTGACATCCACTGCCTGTGTCAGCGGTGCAGATAAGTAGAATTTGGTACCGCCGCAGATCTCCACGGATGCACCTGCACTGCTTGTTTTTCCCGTTGTCACATTATGCAGTTTGACACCGGAAGGCAGTTTCATGGTGATGGTCTGCAGTTCGGATGCCTTAAAGGTGATCTCTTCTGTTCTCTGGCTGTTGCCGCTGATATATGCGGTAACATCTGCATTGGAGAAACTCATGTCCACTTCCGGTATCTCCGGCTGGCTCATGCAATAATTGTAGAGTTCCATTGCCAGAGCCTGTCCGGTTGCATTCGTACCGGAAAAAGCGTCACTACTGTTATTGGCATAAGACGCAGCCAGATGGACAATGATAAACTGTTTTCCAGCGGAAAAATCAGGATGTTTCTCTGAGAAAAATCCATTTTCGCCGGATGCTTTTGTGCCGTAGTAGCATACTTTTGCCAGTGCTTTGCTGTCACCCAGTTTGGTGATCTTATAAACACCATCCCCAGGTCCTGCTTTTGACGGCTGCACACAGTAGGCAGTTGCAGACACGTTTCCAAATTTTACGGTATATTTATAGGTTACATAAGAACCCAGACCGTAGTCTGCATAATAGTATGCAGTCCCTCTTGTCACATCTACATCCTGTGTTGCTCTTGTACTGGTATTGACTGCGGTGAAAGAAACGGTTTCCCCATCTTCCATTGCCATAAGGTCAATATCCTGTTCCCCTGCCTGCTCCAGAACATCGCTGAGTGTCAGCCCGGATTCTTTATCGGTTGTATTTTCTGTTTCGGCTTCCTCTAATGCGGCATCAAACTCAGATTCAGAAAGTCCACCCTGAAATTCGGGTTCTGTTTCTTCCGGTTCTTCTGTTTCAGATTCAGCTGTCTCCGGCTCAACAATTTCTGTTTCTACAGGCACTGTCTCAGTTTCTTCCTGCGAGGCAGCTTCCTCATCATCAGAACCTGTATCCTCTTCGGTAACTGCCTGTTCTGTCTGCGGTTCACTCTGAGCTGCTGTCACAGGCTCTTTTACGATCAGGTTTCTCCCAATCTGATAAACCGGGTGGTTCTGGTTGACTGGCTCCACATAATAAACGGCATGGTAAGTGTCTGCATGGCTGGTGCTGAAGTTCTCCCCGGCGTCATTCTCTGCTTTCTGGAATGTCACTTTGACTTTGCTTTCGTCCTTGATTTCCAAATTTGTAAAATCCGTGGAAACATCAAAGTCCTGTCCGACTTCCAGCTCCAGATCGGTGGCTTTTACCACTTCATTTTCATCCAGCTGATCCTTTACGGATTCATACGCTGGCGGTTCCGCCGCTTTCGGCTCTTCCGAAGCATACACCGTCAGCGGTGAAATGACCGTGGATAAGATGGTGACTGCCGCCATCACCCCTGAAAGGATTCGCCTGAATCGATATTTACTCTTCATGTTTTCTACCTCTTTCTTCTTTTTCTTCATTTTGCATAAGAACAGCCGGATGTTTCCACCCGGCCTGTCTGTTCTCATTATTCTGTTATCTCGCATCATCTGTCCGTCTTGGATTCTGCAGACAGGCATAGGTACTTTTGTCATACCGCCATGCCTTATCCCCGTCCAGATTGGCAAGTAGATGCTTCCGTACATTTTTGTATTCGTCCCCGATCAATCCGAGGCGGAGCAGAAAGGTGCGGAACGTAAATGCCGGGTTATCCCCGATCTCCGTCTTTTTTGCATGGGTACAAGATTGGTTGATCGCCTGTGCGGATATGGCAAGTGCCAGTGTGATATTCGACCGGACTTTTCCTGCATGGAGGGTGCTTTCAAAACAACGCCATTCCAGTGTTCCCTTGGAAAAAACAGCATGTAGGTTTAAGGCATAATACCTTGTCCAGTTGTAATGCTCGGAGCTTCCGTCATTTCCCTCATACCATGCCCTTTTGAATTTTTCCATCGTGATGGTGCTGTTTGGCATCCGGCGGATCTTCTCCAATACCATAGGACGGACTTTCTGGCAATACTCATCTTCCCTTCTCGTCTGTACATTTAAGGCTTTGAACAGAATATCCTCTTTGCAGTACATGATCGTCAGTGCATTTTTCAGACTCCTTGGTGTATGATTGGATGCGTCCACATGGACATGCATGCCACAGGATGAATTGACAAAAGCACCTGCGTTTTTGACACACCGCACCACTTCCTGGAGTTTCCCCATTTCCGAATATTCCAATTTCGGGGATACCATTTCTGTCGAATAATCTCCATCGGCATCTATTACAGTACCATTTGCCAGCCTTTCACAGTCGATACTGCTGTCTCTTGAAAATTTCCACGTTTTTCCATCTGAATCTTTTACACACCAGGAATCGTAAGAACGGATATGATATGGCTCTGTTCCGAACATTCTTCCAATCGCAACAGCCGCATCATAGCGGCTGATACCTGTCATCTCAATCTCTGTACCAAAATACTGGTCTTTTAGGTCGATCTGCTTCACCCACCCTTCGCTTCTGGAACAGGTGAGCCGCTTTGGATCTCTTCATCTACTGCTTTCAAATTTCTGCCTATTGCTTCAATGACATTGACAGTGACACCATTACCGGCCTGCTTGTAAAGCTGATTATCCGATGTTTCTTTTTCCATCTTGGAAATCTGACCATCCCGATATCCCTGCAGCCGCAGACACTCCCTTGGCGTCAGCCTGCGGATTCTGCCGTGGTAAATCACTCCATGACGGTCAGTTGCCGTAATGGTGAACATTGGCTCTTCCGGTTCTTTCATCCTTCTTCCATTCTGGCGGACTTTTTCCTTGGCCGGTGTCAGCACTGCCCTTGGCGGTTCTTCCACCAGCACCCCGGAACTTTCGCCTCTGTGGTTATGGATGCTGGAATCCTGTCTGGTATTCAGACATCTTGCAACGTCTGTCACCAGCGGCGGAAGGGAGATATCTACAAAATGCAGTGTTCCCTGCTGGTTTCCGGTCGTCAGGGTATGGGCGATCTCATGCCCGACTCTCCCCCTGCGACTGTTGATTCCCGGATATCCGAGATCGATGCTGTCCCCCTCGTAGGCCATCTTGTATCCTTTTCGGGTGTTTTCCTTGATTGGGATACCGACTTCGTATAATCCGGTCTTGCCGCCCATACCACCAGACCCGCTGGTCAGCGTGCAGCTCAGTCCTTCTTCTGCGTAGACTCTTTCTCCCTGTTTGCCAGCATGGACTTGTATAAGAGCTGTTCCATTTGCTTTTGGGAAAGGTAATATTTTTCCGGCACATCTTCCATCAAGATATCCGACAATATACACCCGCTTCCTTGACTGGGGGACTCCGAAATCCTTGCTGTTAAGCACTTTCCATTCGACATGATACCCCAGTTCAGATAGCGTACTGAGGATGGTGTGAAACGTCCGCCCTTTGTCATGCGAAAGCAGACCGGGTACGTTTTCAAGGAGAAAATACGCAGGTCGTTTGTCTGCAACCAGTCTGGCAACTTCAAAGAAAAGGGTTCCTCTTGCATCGGCAAATCCTTCCCTTCGTCCAGCGATTGAGAATGCCTGGCAAGGAAATCCCGCACATAAAAGATCAAAGTCCGGCATTCGTTCTGTTTCAATATTTCTTGCGTCATTGCAGAACCACTCTCCTTCCGTATCAAACAGCACCCGGTAGTTGTGGTCTGCATATGCATCTGCTTCACAGTGTCCGACACAGGTGAAGCCCCCTGCCCTGTGCAGCCCTTCTCGGAATCCTCCGATTCCACTGAACAGGTCAAAAAATCGAATTGTTCCGGCTATCAGCCTCCCTTCGCTGCGAAAAAAACAGTGCAGATTTCTCTGCACCGTTTCCGTCTCTTGGTTTCTGTTTTGTGATGTCTATTCTTCTGATTCCGCTTCCTCTGGCTCAGATTCTTCTGCTTCTTCGGTTTCCAGTTCTGTTGGCTCTGCTTCCGCTGGCTCTTCGTTTTCTGGCTCTGTCGGCTCTTCATCTGCTTCAGCTTCGTCCGGTTCTGTCATTTCTCCGTCTGTTTCAGCTTCCAGTGCTTCTGTCTCAGGCTCTTCTGCTTCAGGTTCTACTGACTCTTCATCCGGTTCTGATTTTGCAGTCTCAGGATCTTCCATTTCTGTTTCTTCGGCTTCCTCTGACTCTGCTTTCCATTTGGCTTCTTCTTTTTCGATTGCATCTTCGATAAGCCCGATTAAGAAGTCTTTCTGTTTCATGCCATTCCTGGCGAGGACTGCTTTCAGTCTGGAAAATAAATCCTCGGTTACCTGTACTGCTACTGTTCTTAAATCTGCCATGTTCGCCTTTTCTCCTTTTCTTGTCATGTGTTCTTCGATTACCATTTCAAGGTATTTTGGTATGCTGATTCCTAACTCTTCGACTTCCAGTTTTAGCTTTTCATGCAGCTCTACCGGGATTTTTCCGCATATGTTTTTCATCTCCATTGTGTTCGTTCTCCTTTCTTTTTTCTACATACAACATACCCTAAAACGTGACAGAAAGCTATTCACAATACCCAACGAATATGAGGCTCTCAAAAGCTCCCAAAGGATGCAGATCCAATAACATTCAATAGGCATCACCCCTTTCAAAAATCCGTGATTTATACTAATTTGACTGCTTGAAATTTGGCTATTTTATCACCAGGAAAGACTTGACTTTTTCAGAATGCATCCTCAAGCCCGGAGAGAAAATCCAGCATCTGGGACGGGATTTCTTCCTTTTTTGAAACACTCTCCCCGGAGCCAGAAATGGAAACACCTGCCAGTTCTTCCCGGATTGCCTGCCGGATGCTTTTCTCCAGCTGGTTGTTTTCCTGATCTTTTAAGATCACCTGAACCAGATAGCTGCTCTTCTGTCCATCTGGAACACTTTGCAGGATCTCCCATGCCTTTTTGTGATCTGGGTTATCAAGGTTCAGGCGGAACGAGAAAACGGGTCTCTTTACTTCGCGCACATCTGCCCCACAATCCGCTCATAGCCGGAAGCATTGGCGTGTACGTCTGTCAGGTAAATCTGCCGACACAGCCCGTCCTGCGGTGTCACGTGCCGTTTCAGAATGCTGGCTCCGCCGCCCATGATCACGGACGGAATTGCCTTCAGATCGAACCCGGCTTCCATAATTGCAGACAGTATTTTCTCCGTGTAGAGCCTTCCCTGCCGGACAATGATTTCTTTTGCGGCCGGGTCCATGCTGCAGCTCTGGCCGTTCAGAACACGTTCGATCTGAATATCCGTTACAGACAGTCCGGTATTTCTGCGTACCTGCTCGGTGATCTCATCCACACACCGGATCACACCAAGTTCCAGGCTGCGGCAGGTAGCGGCATTTGGAACACTGTTGTCCAGCCGCATCAGGTCTACGGTCCAGCCACCGATATCTGCGAGAAGAACAGAAGGCTCGTCCCGAACACATTCCGGGTGGAGAGCCAGGGCTGAGTATCCCTGTGGGAACAGTTTTACATCCTGAATCCGGATCTCATAGCTCTCATCCTCGTACCGGAAACGCAGAGGCTGCTCTTTCCGAAACAGATATTCCCGGAAACCTTTTTTCTCCCTGCCAAAACTTGCCAGTGGGAGGCCGGCTGTCAGAACCACATCTGTTTTCCTCTCTCCCCGGCGGTAGCGGATCTCCTGTGCAATGGCTGCCATTGTCAAAAGATAATAATTGTCATTGGAAGTCTTGCTTCTCACCAGCGTCTGCCGCCCAGTTCCACACACATAAAATTTCCCATTGTACTGCAGGACATTTTGCATGGTATACGGCTCATAATCGTACCCGGTCAGTCCAGTCGGGAAACACACATGGGGAGTTTTGATGGCATAATATCCATGATCGATTCCTATAATAATAAGTCACCACATCCTTTCAGGTTTTTCTTGTTCTTTTCCAGCAGGTGGTCTTTTGGTCTGGAAAAAGAAAAAGGGCAGAACCCCGAAGAGCCCTGCCCGTAATAAAAAATACAGCCATGTATATTTGCAAATAAATACGCATAACTGTATTAGTTTAATTCTTATTAATCTTCAAACTCTTTTAACTCGTCAAGCGGTTCTTTTGAAGTATCTATTGCCATATTGTTCTTTAACCAATCAGCTTTGCTATAACCTGTTCCGGTCAATTCAAATATTTCACCTTTATACCCTACAGCTTTAACCCAGCCCCATTCTATAAGTCTGTCTAAAGCCTCTTCCCATCTCGCAGATTCTCTTTTTGAATTATCAGCCATAAACTGCTTACCTGATGTAAAAATCTGAGTAGGTGAACCAAGTGTCCGTATCTTTAGTATTTGCCCATCACCATCAGCCGCATATACTAATAAAAAGGCAGAGTCCACTGGAATGTTCCCAACATCATCTAGCCCTACAACTGATTTATTTTCTTCTGGATTTCCAATAATTAACGTATTATCTTCAACCTGGAACAATTTTTTGATATCTTCACTTGTTGCTGTAGGAATTTCTTTCAAGGTTAACTGGTTATTTTCTAGGTCAGTGAGTCTACTATAGAATTGAGAAAACATCTCTTTCATGTCATCTAGCATCTTCTGCTGATGTTCTCCAAGTTCAGTATTTGCTTTATTTCGTCCTTCTGCCTCTTCATTAATTATATCCACTATATCTCGATATCGAACCCATCCAGCGTTATCATCAACATAGTTAACGGCGTTCCTAAATGTCGGTGATGCCACATACTTTAAACTGTTTAAATCTGTGAAAAAATCAACTGTATTTTTATCATTTTTGACTTTTTCTCTAAACTCATCCAGTTTCTTCATTTTATCATACTTATCATTTCCGGTATCCTTTTCACTTTCAGAAATAGCCGAAGGTTGTTTAATCAATACAAGTACTGGTAATCCTTTAGTTTTTGCATAATTGTATTCTTTCTCTGTGTAACTTATACCAGTTTCTTCATCAATTGACCCATACCTAGCACCAATAACAAGAAGATAAAAATCACACTCATCAATCATTTTTGTTATAACATTCCATTGACTTGTAGGTGCAGCATGAAATTGCTCCATTCCTACCGGAATAAAATTATTCTCTAGTGCCACACCTACCAATGCCTGTCTTTCCTTTTTAAGATCTTCATAGGTAGAACTTATAAAAATAGAAAACTTTCGTCTATTCTTCATATCAATATGCTCCTTTTATACTTATCTCTTATCACTCCAGGTTTCCGCAAAATCAAATTTCACAAACTCTACTAATAATGATACCACAAAAATGAGTTAGGGTATATTTTTATTTACATTTCTTAAGCTAATTCTCGAAGCCATTCTCTGATTTCCATTGGTGTATTTTTGCAAAAATCCCTAATCCACATTTCATGCAATCTGGACTCTGATTCTGTATTTTCTATGCTCACAGCACATCCACCTGTTTCCTGAAGTGCTTCCAAGCAATCCCATTCTTTTTTAAAGTCTCCTGCAAATTCCATCCAAACTTTTATGTGATATTCCTTAAAACCAAGATGATAAATCAGATAAGTCAACCTGTCGAAATCAGCTAACTGCATTTTTTCTTTCTTAAATAATAGCCTTTTATCATGCTCGCTGCATAAATATAAAAATGCAAACTGTTCTATTTTTACCTGCTCCATATATTTCTCCCTCTTCTGTTCTTGTCTCACTTTTACAACCGATTCTACCTTGTCCAATCGTTAAAATCAATACAGATGGTGCAAAAAGTGAGACAAGCCATCCTTTTACCAGAGAGGAAGAGATTTAAGATGCCAAAGCCAAGGACACAGTCTGGTGAGAAGAATCTGATTAGCCAGCGATTGATTGAACTTCGCAAGACCCACAATATGTCTCAGCGTGATCTTGCCTATAAACTCCAGTTAGCTGGTTACGATATGGATAAAAATGTAATCACCAGAATCGAAACAAACAAGCGTTATGTCACTGATCTTGAATTAAAAGCCATTGCTGAAATCTTTCAGGTTTCATACATATTTCTCATTGATGGCAAAGATGAATAGAAGTGACAAATGGGGAAGTTCCTTTCGTGCTTCCCCATTTTATCCGTCCCTTTTTTACAAATTTAATAGTTCCAGAATTTTCTGCATGCCAGCCTGATATAAAGATTCCGCATATAATATCCATCTCTCACTAACTTCAGTAACGTATTTGTCTATTGTTTTTCGCTTTTCTTTTGATAATCCCATTGTCTGAACCTGTTCTTCATATTTCGATATTTTTTCAAGCATTCCCTGGTACACTGTATTTTCTTTCAGCTGATCTTCAACCTCATCAATCCAGGTATCCAGCAGCAACTCCAGCAGTTTCTTTGTGTCACCGTCATCATTTCCCAATATTGCTTTTTTAATTTTTCCAAGCATTGCTCCATAGGAGATCATTTGAGCCTGTCCCATATAAAAATGGTACTGTTCTTCTATCATTTCCTTTTCGCTTTCCAGTCGGAAATATTGATGCACTGCCTTATGCTCTTCTGTCGTTAGACTGATTGCCTGATTCGACTCCATAAATGTTTCTATTACTGGATACCTCTCTGTAAGTTCCAGTATTTTATTTTGCAGTCTCTGGTATTCCGCATCATGCTTTTTCAGATAGGTGCAAACCTGTTCTCCTATCCGTATCCCCAAGCATTGCTCATTCCAGATGATATCTGGCTGTGCTGTCATATCGGTGTCTCCCTTCTGTGTAGTTTTCCTGTTCCAAGCACAAGACTATACCACACTTCTGGGAGAAAGCTATTCACCAAACCTACTGAAATCTCCTGGCAGATCCTGTGCAACCTATCCCTTTTTCCACAAAAAAACTGGTATGAAAGACTCCTTGTTCTCTCATACCAGCTATCTATTTCTTATTTAACTGAATACACATTCTTTTCTATTCTCTGTGTATCCTGTACTTATTTATGGCAAAAATCAGACTACAGACACGCTATACACTCTTATGCTACATAATCCAGTTTACTGCATCCTGGTTCGAATGTCACATTGAAAATTCCAACCTGAGAAGTAGAAATCGGTGCAAGAAAACTCCTGCCCGAAAAATACTGTGCAAAGCCATCGTTTGGTGCACCAATTGGAAATACCATCTCTTTTGCATGCGCCCGCATCGCTTCCTCTTCGTATGGCAAATCTCCTTCGCCTGTTTCCCACACTTCCTTTGCAAGATTGAAGACAGCCCATGCTTTTGGCCAACCTGCATAGAATGCGGCATGTGTGATCACTGCAGCAATCTCTTTTTGTGTCACACCATGATTTTTTGCATTTTGAAGATGATATCTTAAAGAAGAATCCGTAATTCCGGAAGCCATCAGAGCAACCACTGTAATAATGCTTCTTGTTTTTACGTCGATGTCCTGATTATTCCAGTTTTCGCCGAAAAGTACATCATCGTTAAAATGTGCAAATTCCGGTGCGAATTCACCAAGTGTATTTCTCCCTGCTGTCTGTACTATTTTTCCCATATTCTGTATACCTCCATAACGCTGTTATTTATAAAGAGTTTACCCATTCAGTGATTTCCTGTTTCGTTCCACATTTTAACAGTCTGCCTTCTGTAATAACTGCGTCTGATGCAGATGACTGCAATTCTTTCACAGTGTTCCCAAATCCACTTCCTCCGGATGTTGCAAAAAGCACAATCTTTTTACCACTGAAATCGTAAGCTTCTAAAAATGTATTGATGATTGTCGGAGCCACATACCACCAGATTGGGAATCCCAGAAGGATCTCGTCATAAGAACTCATATCCATCTCTTTTTTCATAATCGCCGGTCTATATTTTTTATCACTCATTTCCACACTGCTTCTGGATTTTTTATTCATCCAGTCAAGATCAAGCTTTGTATATGGAACTTTCGGCTCAATCTCAAACAAATCCGCTTTTGCTTCCTCTGCGATCATCTGTGCTACTTTTTTTGTTGTTCCGCTTGCACTGAAAAATGCCACTAATTTTTTACTCATAATAAAAAGCCCCTTTCTATACGTATTTTTCACAAAAAAATAGATGTATAAGATTTACATTCATCTTACACATCTATTTTAAGCTCTATCGCTTCATTATGTCTAATGCTTATATTGAATTTTGTTTTATGCCTGAAAAGCATTAATCTCCTCGATCATTTTACGGACTGCCAAAGAATATGGGATATTCCGTCGCCAGGCAATCACCGTACTAGTCTTTATTTCAGGAGAAATTCTTCGCTGTACAAGAATATCCTCTCGCCAATACTTTGCAGCACCCTCAATTGAAATTGGATACCCCAGTCCATTTGCCGCCATAACTCCGGCATTCGTTCCAAGATTACTCGTAAAAGCAATCTGTAATTTTGAAAAGTCTTTCCCAAACCAGTTGGCAAGTTCACTTTGAACGTTCATTCTTTCCGGCAGGATCAAGGGCTTTCCAATAAGATCTTCTTTTTTTATAAACTCTTTTTCTGCCAGCGGATCATCCGGCCGCATTCCAACACACCAGTGATCGCAATCTGTGATCCGGATATAATCCAGCCCTTCGGTGTCCACCGGCTCCATGAATAATGCAATATCTACAAGTCCTTTGTTCATCATCTCATACACTGCATCTGCTGTTGCAGTATGCAATACAATCTGAACCAGCGGATATTTTTCTTTATATGTTTTACATATCTTCGCCAATGTCTCCACTGCTGCAAATTCACCGCATCCAATGGTTATCGTGCTCTCTACAACCTCTTCTTTTCCTTTCAGTTCCTCAAGCGTCCTTTCCTCAAGATTAAGAATCTCCAAGGCACGCCTTTTTAATAAAATTCCTTCATCAGTGAGCGATATTTTCTTCCCGTTTCGAATAAATAATGTTATTCCCAGGTCCTCTTCAAATGCCGCCATTTGTCTGGATAGCGTTGGCTGGGTAATATGCAATTGTTCTGCTGCTTTTGTAAAGCTCTGTTCTTTTGCTACTGTTAAAAAATAGCGTAATAATCTTAATTCCATATCTTTATATTCCTACAAATTTTTCTTGTAACCATTCTATCATATTGCATCCCAGACATATCTGCACAAAATACCGTGGGTTATTTTTGGGTTATTTTCTAACCGCCTATGCCCTTCAGACTGTGATTTTACTGGCTTTTGGGCGAAGCTTTCAAAGAGTGCCGTGGCATATAAATAGTATTTTTATCATTGTTCTTATAACGCCTCTTCCTTTTCCACTATTATAGCTGATCGTACTTGGCCGCACTCCCTTTTGCCTTATCTACCGGATACTTTGCTTCATTCTGCGACATCTTCATATTTATGATTTCATCTGCATCCAGTTCCAGTTTGTCTAACAGATTCTGACTATAAACCAAAACATCCGCCAATTCCTCCTTGACATGTTGCAGATCATATTCTTCATCAGACCACTGAAAACACTCTAATAACTCTGCTGCCTCAATTACGATTGATTTTGCAAGATTTGCCGGCGAATGAAACTGATCCCAGTTTCGATCTTCTGTAAATTTTCTAATTCTGTCTATTGTTTCATACTTCATAATTAAATACTCCTTTATTTTGCTACTTCTAACAATGCTTTCTGACAAAGTGAAATTTTTCAGACACGCTCTAATGTTTCATCAACACTATTTTATACATGCAGATTTTTCTGCATCTCTTCTTTAAATTCTCTTCCTTTAAACAATATCACTGCTACAAGAAACAGGAAACATATTAACGCTCCAAACATACTTACTGTTGGATTTTTCACCACTTTGCATAAGAGTAAGATTCCCGGAAGAATCAATCCGTATCCGGCAGCCATAATTTCGTAAATAAGATACTCTCGCACAGGGCATTTCCGCACCTTAGCGATTACAAACATCGCTGTAAGTGTAGATACACTCATGATCGGCAGCACAAGATCTACAGACCAACTGTGCCAACCGGTCAGTGCATCCCATATAAAGCAGATAATAGTACCGATAAAAAGCTGCCACATCGCATTTTTCAGCAGATTATAGCGTTTAAAAAATCCAATCGATGAGGCAATCCACATTGTCACAACGCCTCCGGCTGTGAATAAGGTCCAGCGAATTCTAGGATGGAAATTATACTCCGTAACAAGCATTGCTGCAACAATTGCAATACACAGAAAGCTATAAATTTTATAGACTTTCATTTCCTGTTCGCTTGGCTCATTTGTCTTTGGAAATTCAGGTTTTACTTTTTCAGATGCAATTCCCTGTTCTTTTAACAAGCGATAAAAATTACGTTCAACGTTCACTGTGTCGTATCTGGATGTAAATGCAAATGATAATTTATCCTGAAAAGAACACAAACACAATTCAAACTTAGGAGTGTTTGTGTACACACCAAATCGTTCAATATAAGGCACATAACTCGCATGCATTTTAACCGCACTCATATTAGAGAAGATTGCTGTCGTGTTCTTCTCTGAATATTTTGCCCCGGCCTGAATACATAGATTTTTCAATTCCAAAGGTGCAAGCCTCAGAATCGGATGCAGTTCCAAAGCAAGCAACTCGCTGATATGCGCTGACATCTTTTCTTTTGTCAGTTCTGTCTCAAAAAATTCTTTCGTATATTTCAGTATTGCCTCAAAACTTTGATCTTGTGTAGTAAAATTATATCCCGGCTCAATCCAATTAAAAAAATTCAGCATCGATAAAGACGGGAAAAACTTTCTTAAGTTAACCGGAACCATTAACACGACCGGCTTTTTCTTTTGCATTTTAGACATTTCTTCATTTATTGCCATCATAAATAATGCTGTCAAAAAGACTGTCATAGATACTCCGAGTTCCCTGCTCCGCTTCAATACTGCCTGAACTGAAACAACAGATTCATGGACGTGCAGATGATTTCCATCTTTCTTTTTTCTCCGTATCTGGAAAGCATGTAGTTTTCTTTTTTCCGGTCGTTTCTGATCTTTTGAATAATATTTCAAAAAACTATCAACTTCTTGATCTTGTACCGTCATATCTTCTGGTAACAATGAAACTGGTTCTAATCCATTTACTTTGTGAATAAGATAGAGATAATTTTTTACCAGTTCTTTTAAAAATTCTGTCGCTCCTGTGCCATCTGTCAATACATGGAATACTTCGAAGTTGATTCGTTTTTTATAATAGGTTACTTCAAAAAGCAGTGTCTTCTTATCCTTTATATAGAGTCTACTACAAGGCTCTTTGTACTCTTCCTTTACAATCGGTCGTAAATTACATGGCTCAAGATAATGCCAGAATAATCCTTTGCGAAGCACCATTAAAAACGTAGGAAATGTTTCTATTGTCTGATTCAATGCTTCCTGCAAAACGTCAGGATTTACTTCTTCTTTCAATTCGCAGTAAAAACGAAACACTCTCGTATCTTTTTTATTACTGGCAGCAGAATATAATTTTGCTGCATTATCTAGTTTTCTCCAACGTGCTTTTTTCTTACTCACAGTGTTTCCTCTTTCAGAAATTCATTGATATAGGTGAAACTTTCCTGTACATGAAGCTGCTTGATCCCCAACGCAAAATATCCATGTAATGCATCTTTGATCCGATGTATCTCCACATAATTTCCAGCCTCTTTTAAGCGCTTCCCATATGCTTCCCCTTCATCTCGAAGTGGATCAAATTCACATGTAAGAATCAATGTATCAGGTTGATTCGCTAAATCTTCTGCTATGTATGGTGCAAAATAAGGATTCTTCTTATCCTCTTTATTTCTCGCATAAAGATCAATATAATCCTGCATCTTCCCAGCTGTCAAAAGATAATCTGTTCCATTTTCCTTAACAGATGGAAATGGTGAATTTTCTGTATAATCATTATATGTAGCCGGATAGATCAGTATCTGTCTTTTTGGCATAAATTCTCCACAATCTCTAGCCATCAAAGATAATGCTGCACAAAGATTCCCTCCGGCACTATCTCCGATCAATGTAATATTTTCGGGTTTTATGTTGAGCATAAAATCTCCGGAATATAATGTTTTCGCAACGGCATAACAATCTTCCAGACCTGCCGGGAATTTATCTTCCGGTGCCAGTCGGTATTCAACTGCAACTACATATTGTCCGGTTGCATTAGCAAGCCGGGCACAAATTCTTTCATAATTATCGATACTCTCTGTAACCCAGCCGCCGCCATGTATAAACAAAAGCATCTTTTTATCTTGAATATTATGTTTCTTTTCTTCACTCTCACGAAAACTTTTTTCAGTTGGAAAGAAAATACGAATCGGGACTGCATGACTCCCGTTATATATTTTCTCATCTATTTTTTTATAAAAAATCTTCATAGGATCCAATCGTTTTAAATCCGCCATATGACGAAATGCTTCTACTTCCACACCATCAAAAGACAGAGCTTTCAAAATCTTCTTCGCTGTCTGATTAATCAATACTATATTCTCCTTATACCCGTTCTTATATCTGTAAAAGACTACGAGCCCATTATATCATAAAGTGCTTATTAAAGTGAATTTAATATTGCAAAAAGCACCAGCCAACTGAATGACTGGTGCTTTTAACATCAATATACTTTATTTTGTATAAACTGTATTCCCTTTTGCAATTACTTCAACAAGCTGAAGTTCCTGGTCAAGAATACAAAGATCCGCATCATAGCCTTCTTCAACCTTACCTTTTCCTTTGAGGCGAAGAATATCTGCCGGATTAGATGTAATTGTAGAAATAGCTATTTCTAAAGGAATTTCTGTTTTAAATACACATTCCTTTACTTCCTTCAGAAGGCAGCTGGACTGTCCAACGCCCATTCCAAGGAATTCGCCATCACTACTGTACATCGGAAGGCTTCCCTGTCCATCAGAAGAAATTGTCATGCGGTCAGGATTTACTCCTGCATCCAGCATCCGTTTGATACCATTACATACACGTACCTCATCACAGATAGTTTCCCAATAGTCAATATCTTCATTTCCGGTAAAGTCTACTGCTCCGCCTTTCAGCGCATACTCAATCGACTTGCCAAAAAGCATCTCATTTCGATTGATATGTGTTGGCAGTATTTGAGAAGCCGGTATCTCTGTCTCATCTACCACTCGTTCAATAAGATCTAAGCATCTCGGACTGTCGCCAAGATGAACATTTACAATACCTGCTTTCCCAGAAAGAACACCGCCAAGTCTTGTATCCGCAACGACACGCGCAAATTCCTCAAAAGTCGGCTGTGAAGAACGATGATCAGAGATCGCGATTTCTCCGGTTCCAATGATTTCCTGAATCATCATAATATCTTTGACAATACTGTCAGTCAATGTGTGAACCGGAATCTGATAACTGCCTGTATAACAGTATGCAGACATTCCCTGCTCATTCAATCCTTTTGTCTTTGCAACCAGTGCACACATATCACGACCGATTCCATCCGTTCCAAGGCAGCCAACAACTGTTGTTACTCCAAACTTCGTAAGTCCTTCCATAGTTGCTTCCGGAGTACGATTGGCGAATCCACCTTCGCCACCGCCTCCAAGTACATGAACATGACAGTCAATGAATCCCGGAGTTAAAAGTAACCCCTCTCCATTGATCATTTCTGCCTCAGAAAGAAATCCGTCTGCGCATATAGAGCCTGCATCTTTAATCTTGACAATCTTATCATTGATTATAAGTACATCTTTTTTCCCCAGATGCTGTGGGGCATAGACATCAATATTCTGAATTAATTTCATCATAAATCACTCTCAATTATCAAATGTATGTTTTAGAATCCAGTTCCAACTGCAATAAGAATTGTAATAATTGCACCAATCATTAATACACCAAGGAATTTCCACATGAATTTAATCCAGTTAGACCACTCAATCTTTGCAATTGCAAGAGATCCGATCAGGCATCCTGATGTAGGAACAATCAGGTTTGTAAATGCATCACCAAGCTGGAATGCAACTACAGCTGTCTGACGTGAAACACCTAACAGGTCTGACAGTGGAGCCATGATTGGCATTGTAATCGCAGCCTGTCCGGTTCCGGATACAACGAAGAAGTTGAATACGGACTGGAACAGATACATAAGTACTGCTGCAACTGCTCCGGAAACTCCAGACAGTGCATTTGAAATATTATACATAATTGTATTAATAACCGTAGGTGTTGTCGGATCAGATCCACCAAGAACCTGCATGATGCCCTGTGCCATAGCAACAACAAGTGCAGCACCGATCAGGTCTTTTGCTCCATCTTTGAATGATGTTGCGATATCATTCAGTTTCATATCGTTCAGTTTAAAGATAACTCCAATCACACCGGAAACAATTCCCATAATGAAGAACTGAGTAGCAATCTCTGGCATGTAGTATCCTTGAGTCATAACTCCCCAAACTACCCATACTACTGTAGCAGCCAGTGTCAGAAGAACTAAAATGTGTCCAAGACCAAATGAATGTCCTTCGTCAATTCCTGTTTTTTCATTCTGCTCACGGAAATATGCATCGGTCTTATATGCGATTGAGATTGTCGGAGTCTTTTTGATCTTTGATGCATAGAACATAGTCATTCCACAGCCGAGTGCTGTAAATACTACCCACATTACCATACGGAATCCTGCTCCGGAGAATACGTCAATACCTGCAATTCCCTGTGCAATACCTACAGAGAATGGATTCATCCATGATGAACCGAAACCAATCTGTGTTGCAACATAAGTAACAAGAACTGCAATAACTGAATCGTATCCAACTGCTACAAACAACGGACAAAGAATCATAGTAAACGGAAGTGCTTCTTCTCCCATTCCAAAAACTGCTCCACCAAGAGAAAACAATACGAAAAGTATCGGAATCAGCAGTTTTTCTGCTCCCTTTGCCTTACGGATCAATCCAATCAATCCGGATTCAATCGCTCCTGTACGGATCATGATACCGAATGCACCGCCTACTACCATAAGAAATGCGATAATCTCGATTGCAGAACTGCTTACGATTCCGTTATACATATAGTTGAAGAATCCTGTTCCACCATCTCCACTAAAGAGTGCTACTCCTTCTGTTACTACATTTCCTGCATCATCTGTCAGATACTGAAAACTTCCGTCTTTGATTACTGTACGGGTTTTCTCAACACCATTGATCATATACGAAATATCCTGTGTTTCGTAAAATCCCTTTGGTACAAGGAAAGTCAGAAGTGCAGCGACAACAACTACTAAAAAGATAATAATGTAGGTATCAGGCACTTGAAATCCCTTGTTAAAAGACTTTAACCCTTTTCCTTCTTTTTTGCTCATTTTCGAGTTTCCCTCCCATTTTTGATATACTATATCAGTGTACCATAAAATGCCTAAAATATAACTAAAAATTTACATATTTTATCAATTTTTGTCATTTCCCTGTATTTTTATACATCAAAAGATAGGTGTTTTATTCAATCAATCACATCATTCTGAAATCTTGACAAATGTTCATAAGGTAAGATCAGTCTTCCCCTGAACAGTCCGCACCCATCATTGATCAGGCTGTTATCTACTGCGGAAAACATATTTACATCCAGATCTGCCAGTTCCAGCTGCAAAAGACGCATGCCCCGTTCATAGGCTTCATCGAAATAAACGCACTCGCCTTCTGGAATAGCATCACGTCTTGCACGCTCATCCTGCTGTTTCTTCTCATATCCCAGATGATTCGCCGGACCAATTTCCGCAGTGTCATCCATTTTCTGGGTACGCAGCTGCACTTCCATGAAAGAACGGGAACTGTTATCATAAACTGTGATATGTAATGACTGATATCCTTCCCCACTGGTTCCACAGATATAATCCCGGTAATACGTCTTCACATCTTCATTAAGAAGCGGCGACGTACTTTTCTTTACTCCATAGGCAGACTCCACCGTAAACCCTCGTTCTTCCAGGAACCCGGGAAGAACATTGGCAATCTCATAAAGATAGCGGATCGACGCCGTTTCCTGATCTTCTCCTGGTTTCAGATGACACTTGGGCATACACAACACAATTCTGTATGCAATAAAATCCCGAAAACAACTGAGTTTATTTTTCAGTTCCGACACAGGAGGATAGGTTCCATGTTTTGTATAATAATCGTAAATATATTCCACAATATAGCCGTTAAATTTCTCTTCTGCCCGGATCAGCGATTTGATCCTTCCTTTAAATGTAAACGCAAGAAACGGATATTCATGAGCCATATATTTATAAAATTCCCGGATCTTCTGGGACTGGGCCGTAAGGAAATCATTGTGTTCTAAAAGCTCTGTGATCTGAATCAGGAAATTCACATGCATCAGATCAATCTCATTATGAGTAAGTTTCGCTTCTTTTCTCAGATCCCGGGTATATTTCTGTAAAATTTTTAAGACTGTATCTCCTGAATACAGGTAATCATTTAATGTAATCATAAGCTTTTCCTCTTTTGGAGTTATAGCGTGTTTGAAGATTGTAGAAATGATTTTTCAAACACGCTATAATCTATAACCGAAATTTAGTTTTTCATTAATTTTAATGCTTTGTCAATATATCTACTGTTCTGTCAGCCTTTAACCAAACTGCTTCTTTTTCTTCATGAGTAACAAAGATCAACGTCTTTCCCTCCGTCTTTTTCAAAATATAATCAATTGTTTTTGCTCTGGTTTTTTCATCAAGACCTCTGAGAGGTTCATCCATGATCACACAGTCTGATTCAGCCAGCAATGCCCTCAGGATAGATACTCTCCTGCGCATTCCTCCACTCAGTTCACGAACCGGTTTCTGCCATATCTCAGTAAGCGCAACTGCTTTATACGCCTCCTCCAGTTCTCTGTCTGTTATTGTTTCTGTACATACCAGTCTTATATTAGAAGCAGCGCTCAGATTTTCACACAGACGATCTTCCTGAAATACTGCACTGAGTTTCCTGTCACCTACCCCTTCTATTTTCCCCTTATCCGGAACATCCAGTCTCAGAAGAAGCCGTATCAGTGTTGTTTTGCCACATCCGGATCTTCCTCTGATACAAGTGGTTTTCCCTTCCGGAAAAACACAGGACAAATCTTGCAGTACCTGCTGTTCTCCGTATGCTTTACTAATATGATCTACCTTTATATCCATATCTCTTCTCCGCCTGTAACAGACCTCATAAATAATGCATTTAAGAGGATTATCATAAATCAAAATTTCCGTTATCTATGTTCTATCATATAAACTACTCTGCTTACAATTCCAAGAAAACACTTTTCAAATACAAAACTGATCACAATTATCACAATTGTCCACGCAAAAAGATCCGGAGTATTCAGATATATTTTTGCATTATACAGTTTCTCACCAATAGAACCTGAAGGTACTCCAATAACCTCTGCTGCCACTCCTGCTTTCCAGCACATTCCAAGAGAAAGCCTGCATGCTGAGAGAAAATAAGGCAGTACCTGCGATACATAAATATACCTGATCTGTCTTCTGAGATTCACACGAAATACTTTTGCCATTTCCAGTATCTTCCTGTCCGTCTGTCGTATTCCCTCAAGGATATTTGTATATATCACCGGCAGAACCATAAGAAAAGAAATAAAAACTGACAGATTTTTCGAAGGAATCCATATCAGGCACAAAATAATAAAAGATGCCACAGGTGTAGATTTGACCACTGCGATCACAGGTGCTGTCAGGATTTCCACTGTTTTTGACCAATATGCCCACACTGCCAGAAAGATTCCCAGAAGCACAGCCAGAAGAAATCCTGTCACAATGCGTACAAAACTAAATCCGACAGACTGCCAGAAATTTCCGCTGAAAATCAGTTCAAAAAGCTTTCGGATAACAGAAACAGGAGATGCCAGAAGGATCTCCTGTTTCAGATACATACTCGCAAACTGCCAGATTGCAATCCAGAAAAGCACTGCTAATATGCGAATTCCTGTATATTTCGTTCCATTGTCAGTTTTTGCTCTATCGTTTGTAATAGAATGCATCATCCGGCAACTGTCCTCCTATAATCTCAGGATTCTGATCATCCAGGGTTGCCAGATATCCCGAAAGCATGGTTTTCATCTTATCACCTTCAATAAACACAATACTGCAGTCAGGGATTGCTTTCTGTGCAACTTCTTTTGCAATAATATCATGATCTCCTATGATCTGGGCCGCAGCTTCTGTGTCACTGTTGACAAAATCTACAGATTCTTTATAAGCATCCATAAAATCATTTACTTTATCTGCATGATCCTGAACAAACTCATTGTTTGCGATCACAACTCCTGTCACAAGTTTACTTCCGTCATCCATGGAATCTTCCCACAGTTTGTTCAGATCCAGGGCAACCTTCAGCTTATCGTTTTTCATCAGCGCTGTAGTTACAAAAGGCTGCGGAAGAAGTCCGACTGCTGTCTGATCCTGCACAAGTGCGGAAACTACCTCTGCGTGCTCAGATTTAAATTCAACAGTCACATCTTTTTCAGGGTCGATTCCATTCGCTTTAAGAACAGAGTTCAGAGCATATTCCGGAGTTGCACCCTTCCCACTGGCATAAATAGTCTTTCCCTTAAGATCCTCCACAGATTTTACACTGTCTCCATTCTCCACAAGATAGAGAACACCCAACGTATTGACCGCCAGAACACTGACATCCTTATCTGTCTTCTGATACAACGTTGCTGCCAGATTTGCCGGAACAGCTGCAATATCAAGCTTGTCCTGTACTACCATCGGAACAATCTCATCCGGAGATGCAGCAATCGTAAAATCGTATCCGTCTTCATCAAGAAGCTGCGCCATTCCCATTGCTGTCGGACCTTTCAGGGCGCCTATCCGGACAGCATCCGAAGATGATCCTTCGGATGCCCATACGCTGACCTCTCCAGTGTTACCAGTCAATCCTGCACAGATACACAAAGCCATTGCACAAATCATCAATTTTCTTTTCATTTTACTCAACATCCTTTCTTTATTTAAGAATTTAAAAATCATGTACAGCAGTTCAGAAAAATAATACAAATAAGGCGCAAAACTCTGTCTTTATATCCCTGATTTCAAATCTGCCAGTATTTTTCTTAATTTACTTCCATAATCTTTTCCTGCTGCCCAGCCGCCGCCATAAGGATTTTCCTGGATTCCCAGCCATTCCACGTAAGGCGCCGTCTCTCTTGTCACGTAATCGAAGCGTTCATCTACACATTCCTGATTCAGGGAATCTGTGGAGGCGTAGGCTTTGAGATGCTGAACCTGAGCACGTATTCCTGTTCTTACATCCGGAAATGCGATTCCTTTGACTCCACCTCCGGTTGTTCCAAGACCTGCGAAATTGAACTGGTCGATTCCCGCATCACCACCGAAACTCAGCCATCCGGTTTCCAGCATTGCCTGCGCAAAAACTACTTCACCACGTACATTCTCGGCATTTGCCTCCTCTACAATAATATTGCAAAAGGTATCTATATCAGATGCTCCGCCACCACTGAGTTCTTCAGATGGGTAAGTGCATCCCTGACTGTTGTATAATGAACACATTTCATCGACGGAAACAGTTGTTCCACCCATAATCGTGTAGTATCCATAAGTATTATCTGTCGGGTCTTCATCGGAGATAATTTCTTCTCCGTTATTTTCTGCATTTTCGAGATATTTAGGTTTGGAGATCTGTCCCTCTCCTGAATGATCAGTTTCCTGACTGTTTTTTTCTGCACTATCAGTTGTTTTAGCTATCGTGTCGTCATCTGGGGTATCTGCAGCATTGTCTGCTGCGCTGTTTTCTGTATCAGTGGACGCTATCCCTTCACTGGCACTTACCAAAGCAGGTGCCCCGAACATCAGGGCACCTGTTATTGTCATAAGCAGCCAGAAATATTTTCCCGGCACTTTTTTCATCTTATGCGTTTACCTTTCTCATTGCAGCTTCTACCACATGACCAACCAATACAGAAGTTGTTACACTTCCAACACCGCCAGGTACAGGTGTAATAGCATCTACGATAGGCTCTACTGCTGCGTAATCAACATCACCGCAGAGTTTGCCTTCTGCATTTACGTTGATACCTACATCGATGATTGTCTGGCCTTCTTTTACATATTCGGCACCAACAACACCGGCGCGGCCTGCTGCTACAATAATGATATCTGCTTCACGTGCTACAGACGGCATATCTACAGTTCTTGTGTGGCAGATTGTAACAGTTGCGTTCTTTTTAACCAGCATCATTGCTGCAGGTTTACCAACAACAAGGCTTCTTCCGATTACTACTGCCTTTTTGCCTGTGCAGTCGATTCCGTAATGATCAAGGATTTCCATACAAGCCTGTGGTGTACATGGCGGGAAACCAATCTTCTTGCCTGTGAATACACCGGACATGGAAAGGTCTGTCATACAGTCAACGTCTTTTTCAGGAGCAAGTGCATTCTCGATCACTGCCTGATCCAGATGTTTTGGAAGCGGACGGAATAATAATACGCCGTGAATGCTGTCATCTTTGTTTACTTTATCGATTGTTGCAAGAAGTTCTTCCTGGGAAACATCTTCCGGAAGTAAGATTTTCTCACATGCAACGCCTAAAGTTTCGCAGCGTTTTGTTGCTCCTCTTTCATAGGAGATATCACTTGGGTTTTCACCAACACGGATGATGCAGAGGGTAGGATTTACTCCTTTTCCCTGAAGCTCTGCTACGTTTGCTTTGATTTTCTCATTTAATGCTGCTGTTACTTCTTTACCTAATAACTGCTTAGCCATTTGTCGTTCCCTCCGAAATTATACGTTATTATTCTATACTGTATCTGAATGATTTCAGCATAACCGCCTCATAAATCATATGCACTCTGTAAAAAAATACATCTCAATAAATAATGTTACACTTTATTAAAAGAGACGGAAAACAATACAGAAATTTCTATTTTATTTACTATTATTTCAGTCTGCCAAGTACGCTGTTAAATGTGTCATCTGCGATCTTTGTATATTTCTCAAGCATCGCATCTGCTTTTCTGTTTAATTCTTCTGCATACTCTCTGTCAGCCATGGATTTTGTGTTGATGTATACGTTCAGGCTGGCACCCTGTAATGCTGCTTTACAGAAAGCTGCACCAACGCCTGCATCACTGATGGCAAGCTTAGAGCCTTTTGCACCGAATTCTACGATCAGTTCAATTGCTTCACAGCATTTCTCCATGATCTCCATTGGTACAGAGCAGGCATCTTTTAATACGATCTCCATGACTCTGGCTTTCTCAGCTTTCTCTTCTTCTGTCTCTTTTGGCATTCCATATGCCTTTGATAATGGCTCGAATACTTCTGCATCACGCTCGATCAGACGGAGGAAATCCTTCTGTAACTGATCGCATTTTGCTTTTAATTCGTACATTTCGTCTTCAACATCCGCATATTTCTTTTTTCCTACAGTAAGGCTTCCTACCATATTTCCAAGAGCAGTTCCTACTGCACCAACTAATGCAGACGCACCGCCGCCGCCCGGAACCGGAGCCTTAGATGCCAGAACTTCAACGAATTCTGTACATGTACTTGTTGAAAATCCCATTTTTTCTCCCTCTTTCTTTCTGTTTATATTTACTTATCTGACTCTGATATCCGCGGATTATTCTGTAATCTCTATAATCCTGATATCATTTGTCATTTCTGAACGCATTTCAGATATGCTTTCAGAGAACCAATGATCACATCTCCCATAACTGCCATATCCTCTGCCTGGAAAGAAACAGGGAAGTTGTCAGAAAAGAGAATCTGTGAAGACGGCGGAAATTCCTCATCGCCTTCCCAGAGGATCATCTGTATTTTATATTCCGGAAAAATTTCTACTTCATAGGCAATATCTCCATGCTTTACAGGTATGGCACTGATATGCTCCATGATCGCCCTGAAATCTCCCGGACGGTTACCATAGGAAAATGCCAGACGTTTGATACATCTGCCGTCAAACTGTCTTAAATATACTTCTCCCCATGGCATCTCCCGGTATGTCTTAAATTTTCCGGAACTCTCAGACTTCACACCGTTTAAAAGAAAACGAATCGTCAGGATCCTTGCATAGATCATGTTCTCCAGTGGATAAAAACCTTTATCATCCGGAGTATGTGTTACTTCAAAATCCGGCCATGTAATCTGATACTGTGTTCCAAGAAAAGTTAAAGTAAGTTTTTTTGCTTCTTCATCGTAAGGAATAGACAGTCTGGAAGCAATTTCCTTCGGATCTGCAGTTGCAAACTCCTGAGTATAATGCTCCCATGGCATTCTTTCCTTACTGTCTTTTTCATAATTTAAATCACTTAAGCTAAACGCCATATAAATCTCCATAAACAGGACAGATCAAAGGGATCTAAAGATCCGTCCTGTTATTTTTATTTCTCTAGATATTCATAATTTCTCATATAGAAATTACTGAAATTCATCAGCGGTTCTGAATCTCTTCCATTACAGTCGGGAACATACTTGTATCTGTATGAGGAATAAAACATGCACCTACAAATTCATCCATATAGATCGGTACTGTAGAAAGTTCCATATATGTCATATTTGCAGCAAGTTCATAAGTCTTCTTCTCTGCCGGTGTTGACAGAAGCATCAGATACGCACCTGTCAGAGAAGAGTTACCAATGTAGTGGAATTTCTCGATCGGGATATCCGGGAACATACCGATGTTGACTGCATTCTGCATGTTGATACCGCTTCCGATACCGCCTGCAACATACACATCATCGATCATGCTCACATCGAAGTCCAGAGAAGTAAGCATTGTACGGATTGCTGAGAAGATGGCACCTTTGGCACGGATGAAGTTGTCAATATCAACTTCTGTAATCTCAACATCCTTTACAGAACCTGCCTCTTCCTCAAATGCAAGGATATAGCTGCCCATACCGTATTTGTCATGTTTGATTCTCTTTCCTTCACGGATAAATTTACCCTTGGGGTTGATGATTCCGCAGATATAAAGTTCACTGATCACATCGATGATACCGGATCCACATAAACCTACAGGTTTCGTTCCCGGATCACCTACGATCTTGTAGGTAGGCTCCATAGTCTCTTTGTCAATGGTACATGCTTCGATGGCTCCGTCTGTGGCACGCATACCACAGCTGATGTCACCACCCTCAAAGGCAGGACCTGCTGAACATGCACAGCTCATCATAAAGTCTGAGTTTCCAAATACAAGCTCTCCATTTGTACCAAGGTCGATAAACAGTGAGAATTCGGGCCTGTTCCAAATCTGGCTGACCAGAGTTCCGGCTGTGATATCGCCGCCTACATAGCTTCCGATATTCGGCGCCATAATAATATGAGCATCTTTATTGATATCAACTCCCACATCGGAAGCAAAAAGGGAATTGGTCTTAAAGAATGCAGGGATATAAGGCTCTGTACGCAACGGATCCGCATTGATTCCTGCAAACAGATGATTCATAGTTGTATTGGATGCCACACACATCCTGTAGATATGGTCTTTGGGAAATTTTGCACTCTTGCACATTTCGTGGATCATTGGATTGATAGTCTCCTTGATCACCGCATCCTGCAATTTTTTCTGACCTCCGGGTTTCTGTGATTCCACGATTCGGTTTATTACATCTGCACCAAAACGGATCTGTCCGTTTCCGGCAGAACTTTTTGCCAGAATTTCTCCATTTTCCATATTAATCAGTACAGCAGAAACTGTAGTTGTACCGATATCAATTGCCAGACCTCCGATGACCACATCCTCGTCTTTGCCAAATATATCATAGACATACATATCGTCAGAAGTAGCGCGGATCACACATTTCACTGCAAAATTGTTCTCTCTCAGTACATCAGGGAGTTTTTTCAGGACTACATATGGTATCCGTACTCTGTTGATATTTAAATATTTCCGCAATGCACGTGTCAGTCTCTCATTGTCCGGCATAGTATCATCCAGAGAGGGAACGTCCATCAGCACATCCACAACCTCCAGACTATTTTTCAGTTCAATGCCTGCCAGCTGTATATCACTCTTGGCATTTTCAAAAATGGCTATTTCCTCTTTCGAACTTAAATCAGCTACTTTCATTCTGCTCTTATAGGCAGATGCAATATCAGGTACCAGCACATTGACGTCCGCACTGATCTTGCTGCAGCAAGACAGACGCCATCCCGCCTGATATTCTTCGTCAGAAATATGTAATGTCTTTTTGCTTTCCAGTTCTCCGCTCTTTAACTGGACACGACATTTTCCGCAGGCTCCGTTTCCGGAACATGGTGCATCAATAGCCACATTGGCACTTCGTGCAACCTCCAGTAAATTATCCCCCGCATTGGCAAAAGTTTCTACCATACTGCCATCTTCGAATGAAAATGTTACCTTAAACATTCGGCAACCACCTTTCTCATAGTCGTAATAGCCTGTAATAAAACAGGGACCGAAGACCGAAGCCTTCAGCCCCCATAATTATGTATTCATTTATGTCGGTCGAATATTTTATTAGATTTCTCAGCTATACTGATTAGATTTCCAGGTAGGAATCTGCATACAGTGTATTGCCTTTGAATACATCACAGGATTTAATAGTTTCCATCAGACGAAGGTCGTTAGGATTAACGATTGCAGATGTAAGACCGTTCATCATAGCCATTGCTACAAGAGCAGAGTCCATGATCGGACGGATATGTTTCGGCATACCGTTACTGTTATTGGAAAGACCACCTGTGGAGTTCAGTCCCATATCAGAGAACATTTTGATTGCTTCAAGAACTTCCATCTGTTTGTCCTGCATTCCTTTTACAACCAGGAATAACGGGTCAAACCACAGATCTTCAGCTTCCATACCAAGAGACATACCTCTTTCAAGCATGTTCTGGCAGTGCATCATACGTTCATCATTGTCTGCTGCTACCATACCGGAAGAGCAAAGTGCGATACAGATGGCATCGTTTGCTGCTGCAAGGTCGATGTTTGTGATTCTGTCACCAGCATCAGCAGAGTTAACGATCGGTTTTCCTTTTGCTCTGTTATATACAGAGATACCAGCTTCAATAGCTTTCTTGTTTGTTGTATCCAGTGCAAGCGGAACATTGTCAAACTCTGACTGAAGGAGCTGTACTGCCCATTTCATCAGATCTTCTCCATCGTTCTCAGCAGGTCCGATGTTTACATCAAGGTAAGTAGCACCAGCGTCAAGCTGCTGTTTTGCTCTTTTGATGATCGGCTCTGGATCTCTTTCTGTAAATGCTTTGTTTACTGCAGGTGCAGTAGTGGAAAGTCTTTCTCCGATTGTTACAAATTTTGCCATAACCGTGTTCTCCTTTTTATTTATTTACACAGGAATAAAACCTGTATGCTTCTTATTAAGAGCCAGACCGGTCAGATGACCGGTCCGGCATGTCATTCCGATCAGATCTGACCGTCAGCCTGCATATCTTTTAAGAATTTAACAAGCTGTACAGCTTCTCTTGGTCCAACGATGATTTCCCATCCAGGAAGTTTTGCTTCAAGGTCACCCTTAAGAACTGCTACCTTACCTGGGATAATAAGCTTTCTGGATTTTACCTTAGGCTCAACATTTTCTTTGATGTAAGCGGAAATGCTGTTGCCGGAGAATTTACCAGCTGCCCAGGATGTCAGTACGGAAAGTCCGCCTGCATCATTGATTACCAGGTTAAGCGGAACACCGGAACGCTCCAGCTCGCCGGATACTACGAAATATGTAAGAGCGAAGTCTACAGTAGTAACTACTACTGCATTCTCATCAGCACCATTTAATGGATAGATGCCTGGCTCAACTTTCATTGGTTTCTGCGGATCAGTGAAAACGTTCTGACGCAGACCATATAATGGAAGAGCTTCTGCATATGTCATCTGCTCCATAACGATGATGGAACCATATTTCATTGTAAACATAGATGCTAAAGCTGCCTGTAAGTGAAGGTCACCTTTTGCGATCTTAACAAGGTTTACGATAGATGGATAACCAAATGTTCTGTCCTGATCTTTCAGAGCTGCACGACGAACCTGTACAGTGTTTGCAAAGGTTTCTTTGATGTCAGCGCCTGTTGTATCAAGAACAAGGTTTTTGTTTCCGAGTTTTTCAAGAGCTGCTGTTGTATCATATAATTCATTTAAGTCTTTACCGGATACACCGAGAACAACACCTGCTTCTGTAGCAACTGCGTTCATTGCTTCATAGTTGGAAGCATCTGCACCGTTTAAGACCGGTTTGCTGTCTTTGCATACTGCAAGAGCTGCTTTTGCGATTTCAGGATCTTTACATTCAAGAACTAAAGTTCTGCCAAGACCTGCAGCTTTTTCTACAAGTGCAGTATATTTAGCTGCATCTGCACCTTCGCCACAGTTTACATATACAAGTTCAGCATACATTCTTTCACCGATACGGTCATAATCTACCTTCGGGATTTCTGCAAGTTTCGCCTCTACTGTAGCATCATCCATACATGTGCACAGAGCTACTGCATATCTTGGCTTGCTTACAAATGTTTTTTCATGTCTGAATAATACTGTTTCTCCACCCAGAGTGTGCTCTTCTGCACCAGTACCAATTTTGATTGTCTTCATTGGCGGAGCAGTTGCCTCGGAAAGAGATGCTAAAGCTTCATCAGACATATGCGGACATTGTTCGATTTTCATAGCGCCCTGAGCAACTTTCATAGAGAAAGCCATACATGTTGGGCATCCGCATTCCTTACAGTTTTTCTTTGGTGTTAATTTAAAGATCTGAATACCATTCAGTGCCATTTTATTTGTTCCTCCTATTCAATTACGCAAGTGCTTTGATCATTCTGGAAATAGTTGCAACAGCTTCCGGATGTCTTAAGATGACTGCATCAGATCCGGCTGCAAGGTCAGCAGCAGCTGTCATAACTTCCATATCGATTCCACGCTCTTCTTCCGGTCCCCATTCAGGCATGTCAGCTTCAGAAGCTGTAGCTTCCTTTACGCCCCATGTCTCAGCGGATACCGGTGTAATGATAGGCATCTGCAGCATGTTATCATTCTGAGATAAAGCTGCACCTTTGATACGATCCATTGTAGATACAACGTACTCATATCCATATCCGGCAGCAGCACTGCCGATATTCATAACGATCTTCTGTGCGTTAACGCCTAACTGAGTAGTTACAACGTTAAGCTGTTTAGCAAGGTTGATATCTACGGCAGATTCTGCACCTACGATCTGATCGTAAGCAAGTCCTGCTGCAGCACCGATTGCTTTGTAGTTTTCTTCTTTTTCAGAAAGGATCAATACATTTCTTCCCTGAAGAGCTTCAGCTACTTTCGGAAGAAGTTCAGCGTCTTTTTCTACGTTCTTGCATCCTTCTACTACTAATGGTGCATCAATGGAATCTGCAACGTCTTTTACAACTGCAATAAGTTCATCAACAGATTTGTTTACACCGTTCGGATCTCCGCCTTCAAGAATAAGCGCTACAAAATCAGCACCTTCCATAGCTGCTGCTTTTTTAGCCATTTCTCCGATTGTGGAAGCTCCGTCGTAGTATGCTTTGATACCTTCGGATACAACATTCTCAAGACCCATATCAGAGATCTCCACACCGATCTTAGGTGTGTTTTCTGATGGTGCATCAAAAGAATAAAATGGATAAGTAGAGTCTCCGCCGATTGTTACAGTCTTATCTCCGCTGCCAATGGTGACTGTATTAATCTTTGCATTGAATTTCTGAAGTTTCTGATTAAACGGCATTTTTTTGGCCTCCTTAAAAAAATTACTGTGTGTATGTATCTTTTCGCAGACTTACACACTATGTCATGTGTAGTATACAACATTATCCTGCCCGTTGACAAGTACAGTCTGTCATATTTTGTTAAAAAAACAACAATTTCACAGCTTTCCTTTATTTTCCATAACAAAGTGAAAAAAATTCGGCAAATTGCCATATCTGAACTTTGCTAATTCTTCATACACTCCGCATATATTTTTTATCAGCAAATCATTACGGCAGCCATATTCCGTCCTTACGAAACAGAACGATTGTACTTTCACACGATCACATTCTGTATGTCCTTGAAATATAATATACTATGGTTTTTATCTATACGCTTTTGGGCGTTTAAACCCGGAGGCTTATTAAAAGCCTCCGCATGACTCACATAATACCTCCGGGAAAACCACCATCTTTACATCATCGGATCAAGGGCTAATGCCGGATGGCCTTTTTCTGTAAGGAATCCAACCAGTGTTTCCGGATCAGTAGCGATTGTTTCATCACCGATCATATCTGTAAAGTTTTCAATTCCGTAGAGTTCTTTTGCTGTGTTGTTAAGACGTTCAGCAACAAACTCTTTCAGTTCTTTTGGCATCCATACGATACGTTCAATACCGCCTTCTGCCTTCATGAACTTCTTGGAGCTGATGAAATGTTTACCATGTCCCATGAAACCAGGTGTCTGAACACCACCACCTGTCATGGATGCCATTTCTGAGAATGTCATTCCAAGAGGTGTCATGCCTGCATACTCACGGTTAGCGATAACAACACCATTGGAGAATGGCTCGATACCGCAGATACACTCGAAGCATCCGCATGATGTCATAGGATCCTGCATGATAGAGTACAGTGTAACGTGCTCTAATGCACCCTGGGATAATTTCTTAACAGCTTCATCTACATCTTCATAAGAACCAAGGTTCTCATCAATAGGTCTTTCTTTTGTAATTACCTGGCAAGGTCCGTTTGGATCCAGCTCGTGGGTAGCTTTTGCATCCAGCCATGAAACGGCACCGCAAAGTCCAAGTCTCTCAGGTGTAACAACACATACGTGAGACGGGGAGAATGCCTGGCAGAGGATACAGCTGTAATATACATCTACAGATTCGTCTGTCAGAGTATTCAGACGGTCATCACGTTTCTCGAAGATCGGGATAGCAACTTCATGACGGATTCTTGTACACTCAGCAGGATCTGTATAAATAGTAACTTCACATTTATCAACAACTGCGTCAAATTCATTCTTAACCTGTGTATAGAGAACTTCACCGATATGTTTGATCTTGAAGCCTGCAGCAAATGCATCTTTGCTGATACGGATTCTCTGCATATCTCTCTGTCCTGTATGGTATACACCTTCGATACAGTTGATGTAGTTATGGAACTTACGCTCGATAACAGGTTCAAAGTCAGGCTGCATGTTTTTACCTGCAACTTTAACAACATATGCAATGCTGTTCTTGCTGCCAAGTTCCATGTCGTCTACTTCCGGACCAACAACTGTAATCTTATGGTCTTCTACTTCACTTGCATCACATGTATGTACAAGCTCTGCACAGTCTACACGGGAACCATCGAATTCAACCTGCATGTCTTTACGACGGATAATCTCACCTTCGAATGCAGATGCGAAAGCAACCGGGATATCGATGTTTGTAATTTTGATCTTGATGTCACGTGCTTCCAGAGAAGTTGCATTCCATTTGGAGATGTCTTTCTGGCAGATCAGGCTCTTCGGTACTCTTGCAACATCTTCCTGGTTTGTGATAACCGGGAATCCAAGAGCGATAGCGCCTGCACCACAAGCTACGATCACATCATTTAACGGTGCAAATGCATTAACAAATGCAGGTACACGTTTCATTGTGTAATCCATCAGAGTTGCAGCATCACCTGGTTTTACGTTACCGAAGATAAGAGCTGCACGAAGTGCTACAGATACTACATGGATAACTGCTGTAACGTCTTTTCCAAGCGGGATAACACGTACGTTAGCACCTGTCTTGTATCCAACTTCCTCTAACTGGTCAATAACGTCACCAACCAGAGTGATCAGGATACCCTGAGACTGATAGGATTTAACAAGGTCTGCTGCTTCCTGAGCGGAAGGAGCTTTTCCAAGGATAACTGCTACACCAGGGATATCGCCTGTTACAAGCGGTACACCAAGTTCACGGATCACTGCATCTGCAAGATGTCCGTAGCAAGGAGCTTCGTAAGGAACTGCTCCATCGATATATTTCAGAACTTCGATAAATTCTGCGCAGAGAGCTGTAGCAACACCTGACATAAATACGTCATTTGTTCTCTTCTCTCTTGTCATAAGAGTTTTTACTACTGCAAGAGCATCTTTTAACTCTGCAAGAGTTCCAACCTTTGTTCCTGTTACTGCATAGTAGCATGGTAAAGAATATGCTGTATCAGGGAAGCTGACTGCTTTGTCAGCGCCGTATTTTTCAATTGCCTGGTTAATGGCACCCTCTGTCAGTCCATAAACCGCATCGTTTCCCGCGAAAACACTTTCAAATAAAGTCACTTTTGTTTACCTCCTAATATATGAGATTATTGACGATCTATTTTTTCTTTTATCTTAATGATCTCATCAGTAACTGTTTTGCTGAAATCATAAGGGGACTTGCCCTGTCTGTCCGCATCAATTACCTCTGTGTTGTAATGGATCATTCCTAAAAGATCTTCCTGTGGAATCCGCTCTCTGATAAAGTTTTCGTCATCCTCGTTGCGCACTTTGTTTGCAACAACCTTTACCTGAGATACTCCCAGATCCTTTGCCAGACGCTTCACATTCTTGTATGTCTGAACGCTTCTTGCACCCGGTTCGATCACTACGACAAATGCGTCAACTCCTTCTGTGGTTCCTCTGCCGAGATGTTCCAGGCCGGCTTCCATATCAAGAATTACTACATCTTCTCTTCTCAGTACCAGATTGTTAATAATACGTTTCAGCATTACATGCTCCGGACATACACATCCGCCACCGCCCGTCTCGACAGTTCCCAGGACAAGGAGACGCACGCCATTACAGACCTTACCATATTTCTCCGGGATATCGTCTACTTTCGGATTCAGATGATAGAACTGATTTCCCGCAGTGGCACCTGTACGTTCTTCCACAAGCTTACGCATTTTGGAAATTGGTACAATAGAATCCAGTGTTTCTTCATCAAAGCCTAATGCAAGACCAAGATTCGCATCCGGATCCACATCTGCTGCAAGTACCGGTCTTCCCTCTGCTGCATACAACCTGGCCAGCGTTGCTGCAAAAGTAGTTTTGCCTACGCCGCCTTTTCCTGTAACTGCTATTTTCATTTTACGTCATCCACCTTTTATTACATTTTTAAGATCACAGCAGATTAGATTCCTAATGCTGTTCTCTTCTCTTCGATTCTTTCGATCATCAGATCAACTAATTTCTCAATATCTGTTTCTACTGTATAAGCAGCTCCTGTCCATTTTCTTGTTCCCTCTGTAAGAAGCTCTCCCATTTCTGAAGAACCGGAAACATATGGATCAACACCAAGGAATGTATCAATACCGGTACCTACTACATAGTTACCGATGGATACAGCTTTTTCAGACATCCACTCAGGAGCACATCCAACTACAGGAAGCTGATTGATCTGAAGACCTGCATCTTTTGCAAGTTCAGCAGCAAGGATCATCATACGGGAAATATCTACGCATGATCCCATGTGGAGTACCGGTGGGATATCAGCCAGTTCACAGACACGTTTCAGACCTGCACCGCAGAGATCTTTTGCAGATTTGTCCATAAGACCTGCTTTTGCAGCTGCCTGTGCAGAACATCCGGAAGCAATGACAACAATATCATTAGCGATACATTTCTTCATCAGTTCAATATGTGCATAGTCAGGACGGATCTTAGGATTGTTACATCCAACCATAGCAACAGCACCACGGATAACACCGGAAGTGATGCACTCAAGTAATGGTTTTGTTGTTCCTGTCTCATCAACCTGAGAGTTTGTAACACCGTCAAGAACCTTAACGATTGCTTCTACGGAATAACCAACTGTAGCTTTCTGTTTCAGCTGTGGGATATGTACAAGTTCAGGTTTTCTGTTCTTGAAGTTATCAATAGCCATCTTAACGATCGCTTTTGCATTCTCTCCTGCTGTCTCAGCATTGAATCTGATAAATTCAGCATCAGGCATCTGAGCGATCGGAGAAGTTGTGATAAATTTAGTATGGAAGCATTTGCTTAAAGGTCCTAATGCAGGGAAGATACACTGAACGTCTACCACGATCGCTTCGCAGGCACCTGTCAGTACTACATTCTCCTGCTGCAGGAAGTTACCGGCCATCGGAACACCGCGACGCATAGCTACTTCGTTTGAAGTACAGCATACACCGGAAACAGTGATTCCTTTTGCTCCTACAGATTTTGCATAATCGATCATTTCTTTGCTGTCTGCATATTCACAGATCATCTCAGAAAGGCTCGGATCATGTCCGTGTACAACAATGTTTACGTTTTCCTCAACCATAACACCAAGGTTAGCTTCTGTGTCAATTGGCTTCGGAGTTCCGAATAAAACATCAGAGAACTCTGTTCCCATCATGGAACCGCCCCATCCATCAGCCATACCGCAGCGAAGAGACTGTTTTACAAGAGCTTCCGGAAGAGAAGAACATCCCATATGAGCCATATGTAAAGAAGTGGAAACTTCACGGTCGATCGCACGTGGTGCAATTTCATTTTCAATCAGTTTCTCTTTCTGTCCTGCAGGCATTCTGTCAAGGAATCTCTGATATCCAAATGGTTTACCATATTCCATCAATCCTGTCTCAGCCATTTCATGAGCCAGATCATAGATATCTTTTCCTTCTGTCTCTACGCCCCATTCTTTTGCGATACGGATCAGTTTCTCAGGATCTTTTACCTGATAGTTTCCGCCGTCTTTTGCACAATATAATGTGTGGCAGATTTCACGACCGTGATCAGAGTGAGTAGCTGCACCACCTGCTGTAAATTTCAGGAAGTTTCTTCCTACGATACCATGAACGTCACATCCGCAGATACCTCTTGGTGCTTTAGGGGTAATACGACATGGTCCCATAGCACAGATACGACAGCAGACACCCTGCTCACCGAATTTACAATGTGGAGTCTGTTTTTTTACACGAAGCTGCCATGCGTCAGCTCCAACCTTTGCACCTGTCTCCAAAAGTCTGGCAGTAGCCTCTTCAAACTCTTCCACTGTAGTTAATTTGAATTCACTCATTATAGACCTCCTTTAATTCTGGTTTGTGTATTCCTTTAAGATACACATTTTTATTTTATTAATAATCCCACAGGCAGGAAATCCCGGTTATCTATAGGTTATCTATATCTGAAGAATTGGCTCCGTTAAAGATAACTGTGATAACCCATCCCATCCCCTCCCATGGGTTATTTAACTTAAAAAATAAAGATGTAAACTTGTATTTATCTCTGTATATATAGATTTCCTATGCGCAGAAACATCCCTCATCGGATTCTCGTCCGACAAGGGGTGTTTCTTATAATTTTAAATTATCAACGATTGCACGAAGTGCAGTCTTGACAGGGTTGTCTTCCGGAAGTGTGCTTGTAGGACGTCCTTCACAGTCATATTCATAAACTGTTTCATCCTGTGGAACAACACCAAGAAGTGTCAGTCCCTGATTTGCAATCTCTTCCTGAATTCCCTTATTCAATTCTCCTTTCGGAGCTCGGTTAATGATCAGACCAACTGTATCAGGATGCATATCACATTCTTTAATGAGTTCTGCAATCCTGCCTACTGCCTGTACGCCTCTTCTGGAGCAGTCGCTGACCAGAATGGCAGTCTGCATGCTCGGAAGAACACCTCTGCTGATATGTTCCATTCCGGCTTCATTATCTACAACAATATACGGATAATTATTCTGGTATTTTGCAAGCTGAGTCTGAAGAAGACCATTAACATAACAGTAACAGCCTTTTCCCTGAGTTCTGCCCATGACAAGAAGATCAAAATCATCATCTTCTACAAGCGCATCTTCAAAACGCATTTCCGCGTAATCAGCCTTAGACATTCCGGTAGGAATTGGATTCTCTTTTGCAAGCTCTGCACGTGCAATTTCTTCACGCACATCGCCAAGAGTTGTCTCTACCTTTACGCCAAGAACCTCATTGAGGTTTGAGTTTGCATCAGCATCTACTGCAAGAATCGGCCCTTTACCCTTTTCACACAAGTACTGGATCAGCATTCCGCATAATGTTGTTTTTCCCACGCCGCCTTTTCCTGCGACAGCAATTACGTGTGCCATAAAACCAGGTGCCTCCTAAATCTGTCTTAGTATTCTTTCTATAAATAAAAAATGATGTTAAGGTCAAAAGGAGTTTTGTCCCTATCTTAATATCAGTCACATTTCAGTTTCACAATACTGTTGGCAAGGTCAACCATTAAAATAGTTCCCTCGACCACTCTCTCATCTCCCATAATATCACGGAGAATCAATTTATTCCCATCCACATCTATACGGGAAACATTTTTAAAAATAACAGAATCGTCACTTTCTTTATATACAGTTGCCAGACACATGTGATGTCGCCTCCTATTTCATCTCTTCTTTAACAAGTGTTAAGGCAAGTCCAAGTCTCATATTGCCTTTCTGAAAATCTGCAACAGCTTCCTTAATAGTCTTACATGCTGCATCCATTCCCATCTTGGCAAGGTTATCAGCCATCTGATCCAGTTCCTGAGCATGATGCTCATTGTGCTGAAGCATATATGTCAGAAGAGCCAGTGTCTCATTCTTACAGTCACCTTCACTGCAGGATCCGCAATGAGCAGTATCACAGGCATGATCTGCATGAGAATGTCCATGATCATGACCTTCGCCATGAGTATGCTCATGAGTATGAGTCATACCATCTTCATGGGTATGTTCATGGGTGTGTCCATGCCCATGCTGGACAAGATTCCCATTTTCATCTTTGATTAAATGCATGGTTAAATGCTCCCTTCTATTGAAAAATACACTGAATTTATAAAATTCAGTCTTTTTTTATGACAATAAATTATCAATTTACTGATATTATACATCTTTTTTTTCGTTTCCGCAAGCCATTTAGCATAAATAATCACTAAAAAAATTTTGAAATATATGCTTTGAAATAGCTTTTTTCACAAGAACTGTTAATACTTTAACCCTTATGTTATATTGTTAACAATGTATTCTTGCAAAAACTTAATAATTTTTATGTACTTCTGACACATTTTTATGTTATACTTGGACAAGATTATCGGGCAAAGCAGCTTGCCCAAAGTGTATATAGGAATTGGAGGAATTGTTTTGGATAATACTGTTTTTCTGAATACAAACAGAGAGATGCCTTTACTCGGACTGGGCGTATACAAAGCCACCGGGGAAAATGAGGCCGAAAATGCTATTATTTCTGCTGTTGAATCAGGATACCGTCTGATTGATACAGCCTCCGTATATAAAAACGAAGAAAATGTAGGACGGGGAATCGCCAGCTGTGGAATACCGCGAAATGAACTTTTTATTACTACAAAAGTATGGAATACCGCACAGCGTCTGGGAGACATTCAGGGTGCTTTTGAAAGAAGCCTGGACCGGCTCAAACTGGATTATGTGGATTTGTATCTGATCCACTGGCCGGTTCCGGGATGTTATCTCAGCACCTGGAAAGTACTGGAGGAAATCCAGAAATCCGGGCGGGCTCTTTCTATCGGTGTCAGTAATTTTGAAATCCGTCATCTGGAAGAACTGGAAGCCAATTCCGGAATCATACCTGCTGTAAATCAGATTGAATGCCATCCTCTCTGCTATCCGAAAGAGCTGATTGATTATTGCCAGAATAAAGGAATCCAGGTACAGGCATATGCCCCGCTTGCAAGGGGTGCATATCTTGATAATGATGTTATGTGTGTACTCGGAACTAAATATGCCCATACTCCTGCTCAGATTGGTCTGCGCTGGGCTACCCAGAAGGGAATATCAGTAATCCCGAAATCCGTACATCCTGACCGTATCAGAAGTAACGGCAATATTTTTGATTTCACAATCGAACAGGAGGATATGGATCTGATCGATACTCTGAACGAAAATTTCCACAGTTCACATGTTCCCGAGGATTTAAGGGACATTGCATTCTGATAAAGAGTAGTTAAAAAATATTTTATCATTCAAATGTAAAAAGCAGATGTATTTATATAACATCTGCTTTTTGCATATTTATCATCTCTGTCTATAGAATTTCCCGTAAATGATGCATTCGAAAGTTTTTCGTAACCATTCAGCAGTCAGCTATCCCGCGAGGTACTGAACAGTTACAGTTTTTCTATAACATCTCAGTTAGTTTTCTGTCCGTCTTCCCATGGAAGCATCGGCGTCTCCACTTTCTTATCTCTTACCATAAGGTCGATCACCGCTTCCGCTGCACTTTTTCCTTCGAACAGGACTTTGTTTATTTCTGTGATGATCGGCATTTCCACATCATATTTCTCAGCCAGTTCTTTTGCTGCTTTTGCGGAATAGACACCTTCCACGATCATTTTCACTTCAGCCATCGCCTGCTCCATGGTATATCCTTTTCCCATCAGATATCCGGCTTTCCGGTTACGGCTGTGGACACTGGCACAGGTAACGATCAGATCTCCGATTCCGGACAGACCATAAAAGGTTTCCATACGTGCTCCCATTTTAACACCCAGACGTGAAATTTCTGCAATTCCTCTTGTGATCAGGGCTGCTTTGGTATTATCGCCATATCCCAGACCATCTGCGGTTCCGGCCGCCAGTGCGATCACATTCTTTAACGCTGCGCCAAGCTCCACTCCCAGCATATCCGGCGTGGTATAAACTCTGAAAACAGGGCTCATAAAGATTCCCTGCAGATATTCTGCTGTCTCTCTCTGGTGAGAACTTACCACACAGGTAGTCGGAAGTCCTTTTCCAACCTCTTCTGCATGGCTTGGGCCGGAAAGCACAGACACATTTGCCTGTGGAAGTTCCTGTTCAATGATCTCGCTTAAAGTAAGAAGAGTTTTTTCCTCCACACCTTTGGCAACATTTACAATTTTCTGTCCGTTTTTTACAAAAGGCGCCATACGCTTGCAGGTACTTCTGGTATAAGGCGAAGGAACTGCCAGAATTGCCACATCTGCATCCCGCAGGCTTCTCTCAAGATCTATTGTGATATCAATCGGTTCAGGAATCTTTACACCCGGAAGTTTGCTCACGTGTTCCCGCTTTTCTCTTAATGTTGTTATCTCCTCCCCAAGCGCCGACCAGAGAATCACCTCGTGTCCATTATTGTAAAGAAGGATAGACAGGGCAGTTCCCCAGCTTCCCGCACCAAGCACACTTATCTTTGCCATATAAATACCTCTTTTTATTTATTTTTTTTGCTTAAATAAATTTTACTTTCTGTCCCGTCAAGAAGCCGTTTTATGTTCTTTTTATGTCTGTAAAATGCCAGTACTGTCAAGAGTCCCATAACAATATAAAGCTCGATCATATGATAAGAATCCATATGATAAGAACCCCTCTGTCCAAATATGATCATACTGATAAATGCAGCCAGATATGCACTTACCGAACACAGTGAAACATAGTGTGTCAGGAAAAACAATCCAAAGAATACAATTGCGCAGATTATAAAAATCCGCCAGTCAAAAGCAATCACAAGTCCTACAGATGCAGCTACGCCCTTCCCGCCCTTAAAATTAAGATAAAACGGAAAATTATGCCCCAGAATACACCCAGCTGCTGCATAAAGGCTCAGAAGCGGCAGAATATCTCCATAAGAATTTCCGAATATTGCCCTTACGATCAGGATGGCCGCAATACACTTCAGACAGTCACACAACAGATTCAATGCCCCGGCCTTTTTGCCAAGTGTACGCAGTACATTTGTAGAACCCAGATTTCCGCTTCCCTGTTTGCGAATATCAATATGATAAATTTTTCCTAAAATGTATGCGGTCTGAAAAAGTCCGCATGCATATCCAATTGCAATACAAATCAGGCGTTCCATGATTATTCTTTTTCACCTCGTTCACGAATAATGAATTTCAGTGATGTTCCCGCAAATCCAAAGGCATCCCTGATCTTGTTCTCCAGATATCTGGTATAAGAGAAATGCATCAGCTCTTTGTCATTTACAAAGATAACAAATGTAGGCGGTTTGACAGCCACCTGTGTCATATAGTAAATCTTCAGACGTTTTCCCTTGTCAGACGGAGGCTGCTGCATTGCCACTGCCTCAGAAAGGATTTCATTCAGGACACCTGTCTGGATTCGCAGTGTCTGGTTTTCGATAACCGCATCGATCGTTTCAAACATTCTGGAAATCCTGAGTCCTGTTTTTGCAGAAATAAATACCAGCTCCGCATATGGCATATATGCCAGAACCTCGCGGATTCTGTTTGTGTGCTTATAAATAGTCTTATCATTCTTTTCAATGGCATCCCATTTATTTACTGCAATGATAACACCCTTTCCTCTTTCGTGGGCAATCCCTGCGATCTTGGCATCCTGTTCTGTAACACCCTCTGACGCATCGATCATTACAATGACAACATCCGCACGTTCTACTGCAGTCACTGTACGGATCACACTGTATCTCTCAATCTCCTCTTTGACTTTTCCCTTACGGCGAAGTCCGGCAGTATCAATAAAGATATAATCCTTTCCCTGCCATTTTACTCTGGTATCTACCGCATCTCTTGTAGTTCCGGCAATATCAGAAACAATCACACGGTCTTCTCCCAGAAGTTTGTTTACCAGTGACGATTTTCCTACGTTTGGTTTTCCCACAATGGCAATTCTCGGGATTTCATCATCTTCTTCTGTATCTGCATCCTCAGGGAAATGTTTTGCCACTTCATCCAGCATATCACCCAACCCCATACGGTTTGCCGCAGAAATCGGAATCGGTTCACCGATACCAAGGTTATAGAACTCATAAACATCCATCATAAATTTCTGGATACTGTCTACCTTATTCACAACAAGGACAACCGGTTTGCCGCTACGTCGGAGCATATCTGCCACCTTCGCATCGGAATCCACCAGTCCCTGATGAACGTCTGTGATAAAGATGATAACATCTGCCGTATCAATGGCAATCTGTGCCTGCTCTCTCATCTGAGAAAGGATGATGTCACTGCTATCCGGCTCAATACCGCCTGTATCGATCATGGTAAATGTCTTGTCCAGCCATGTCACATCTGCATAAATTCTGTCTCTTGTAACGCCGGGTGTATCTTTTACAATAGAAATCTTCTCACCTGCCAGCGCATTAAACAATGTGGATTTACCTACATTAGGTCTGCCCACTATCGCTACTACCGGTTTGCTCATATATCTGTCTCCTTCTTATCTTTTTATGGTCTGGTGCTTCGATCAGACAGTTTACCAGGTCAGCACCCGGTTCATCTACCACTACAACTTCCGTCTTAAGAGCCTGTCTGACATCTTCCACCGTCAGGTCATCCAGAAAAACATCCTCGCCGCTTCTGAGCATATTGCATGGGATCAGTACTTTTTCTCCCAGATTTCTCTGCGCAAGCTGATCCATAAGATCAGTAGCTGTGATCAGACCAGAAACTGTGATCTTCTCTCCAAAGAAATTATTCTTTACTGCATATACTTCAGCCTGGACATTCGGAAATTTCTTCTGTACCAGTTTTATCATTTTACCTATATAAGGCGCTGCCAGCCGTCCTGTTGCAACAGTGGCATTTACCTCTCTGTCATCGCCTTCAAGCTGCTCAAGTCTCTCTTTTACCTCTGTTTCAAGCAGACGCATCATACCAACACCATTCTCCAGCTGAAGGTATCCGTCATATCTGCCCTCCTCAGGAAGTTCATATCCTGCAAGAATATACCATTCATCCGAAGCATGTACAAAATGAATACCATGCTTCTTCACCATGATCTTCTGCCACCGCTCTACCTGACTGATCAGATACCTTGCATCCTCTTTATCAAAAGATTCCAGTGGATACAGACCTTTTCGATACCTGGAAAGGCCTACAGGTACGATTGAAACACTCTGCAGTACAGGCGCATATTCCGACAGTTTTTCCAGACTGTATTCCAGTTCATCCCTGTCATTAATCCCCTTGCAGAGCACAATCTGCCCGTTCATGGTCACATCACCTTTATAAAGCCTGTCAACTTTTGCAAGGGCATCTCCGGCAAATCGATTATGGAGCATTTTACAGCGAAGCTTAGGATTCATAGTCTGAAACGATACATTGATCGGGGAAAGATGAAACTTGATAATACGATCCAGATCATAGTCACTCATATTGGTAAGGGTAACATAGTTTCCCTGCAGGAATGACAGTCTGGAATCGTCATCTTTAAAATATAAAGTTTCTCTCATACCGGGCGGCATCTGGTCTATAAAACAGAAAATACAGTGATTGGAACAGGAGCGGTACTCATCCATAAGACTGTTCTCAAACTCCACGCCAAGATCATCTTCATATTCCTTTTCTACTTCCAGTTCCCATTCCTCGCCATTCTTCTTTCGGATAAGGAGCGTAACAAATTCGTCATTCATCAGATAACGATAATCAAACACATCCTCTACCGGCTGGCCGTTAATGGAAAGCAGCGCATCTCCCGGTTCCAGTTCCAGTTCTTCTCCGATACTGTCCGGAAGAACCCTGGATATTATGTGTAAATTTTTTTTCATGAATTTTACTCCATTAGAATGTAACCGGAAATTGTGTGTGGGATAAACTTTTCCGGCACATTTTGTTTCTCGATCATTCAGGAGCCGCTGATTTATTTACTGTGCAGGCACAGTAACTTTCTGACATTTACTCCTGATATCATATGACAGTAATTCCGGACAAAATATACCTGCGCCCAGAATCCACTATCTTTTATATCATAACAATTGTAAAAGAAAAAATCAATAAATTCCTTGACGTATTTTAGGGCAAATGTTATATATTATATTGAAATCTATTTTTTGAGTATAAAATCACTACTTAGGAGGAGTATTATGCCAAACATAGAATTGTTGGAAAAATCCATGCCGGTTGCACCTATCCGTATTGCAGCTCTTGGATGCAGAGAACTTGCAGAAGAAGTTGACAGAAAACTTGTTAAATTCCGTAAAGAGCTGGTTGAACGCAAACAGCTCAGTGTTATTCCCCAGGGATACAGCGAAGAATCATTTATTGTAGAATGTGAATGCCCCCGTTTCGGAACCGGTGAGGGTAAAGGTTATATTAAAGAATCCGTTCGTGGCACTGACCTTTATATTATGGTTGATGTGACCAATTACAGTGAATCTTATACTGTATGCGGACACGAGAACCATATGTCTCCTGACAACCATTTCCAGGATCTTAAACGAATTATTTCCGCTGCAACAGGCAAGGCACACCGTATCAATGTAATTATGCCGTTCCTTTATGAAGGCCGCCAGCACAGACGTACTAAAAGAGAATCTCTGGACTGTGCACTGGCACTGAAGGAGTTAAGCGATATGGGAGTTTCCAATATCATTACCTTTGATGCCCATGATCCACGTGTCCAGAACTCTATTCCGCTGAATGGTTTTGATAACTTTTTCCCTACTTATCAGTTTTTAAAAGCTCTGATCAAGAGTGTGCCGGATCTTCGTGTTGACAATGACCATCTGATGATCATCAGCCCTGATGAAGGTGCCATGTCAAGAGCTGTATATTTCTCCAACATCCTTGGAGTAGATATGGGTATGTTCTACAAACGTCGTGATTACTCTACAATCGTCAATGGAAAGAATCCTATTGTTGCACATGAATTCCTCGGAGATTCCGTAGAAGGCAAAGATGTTGTAGTTATCGATGACATGATTTCCTCCGGCGGAAGTATGCTGGATGTTGCCAAACAGTTAAAGGAACGCAACGCAAAGAGAGTATTTGTATGCACTACCTACGGTCTGTTCACAGACGGTCTGGATAAATTTGATGAATATTACGAGAAAGGCTGGCTTGACAGAGTGATCACAACCAACCTGAATTACCGCATTCCGGAACTTCTCGAAAGACCATATTATGTAGAAGCAAATATGAGCAAATATCTTGCGAGCATCATTGATATCATCAATCATGATGTTTCCGTTGAGAAGGTTCGTTCCAGCAACGAAAAGATCATGTCTCTTATGGAAAAAGTAAATTCCAGATAGTTTTTCCGGCAGATGAATACGAAAAGGGGGGAGCTGTTAACCAGCTCCCCCCTTTTTCGTATTGTACAGTTAATCTGCAAATTCAGGATTACTCACTTCGCACTGTTGTGCTTATAACAATTTCAGGTTTTATGAACGTATGCCAAGAAAAGCCCCAAGATTTCCCCTTTTTCCATGGGAAGCCCTGTGAGAAAAGAGAAACTCAGGATTACAGCAGGTACAGAGATTTGGCATGGAAATGTTTTCTTCCGGGATTCCCGCTTCCAGAAAAATAATCTTGTTTGCCATCCACAGATTTAACTGATATTTTCCGTTTTCTTTTCTGTAAAACAGCTTGTTCCGGTATTTCTTATCAAAAACCTTTTCAAATTCTTCAATCACATCTTCGCTGACTTCATAACACTCCTGACAGATAGACGGTCCGATGGCCACTTTCAGATCTTTCGGATTACTTCCATACTCTTCAGACATCTTTTCTATGGTAACTGCACCGATTTTCTGAACCGTACCTCTCCATCCCGAATGAGACAGTCCGATCGCGTGATTCGCCGGATCAGCAAAATACAGTGGAACGCAATCCGCATAAAAGGTTGCGAGAACCAGCCCCGGAACATTTGTGATCATTCCATCTGTATCTGTATAATCACGCGGGATCACAATTCCCTTTCCGCGGTCTTTCTCTGTTACTTTCCGCACATTGTTGGTATGAGTCTGATCAGATGTAACGATGCTGTTCATATCAAATCCCATAGCATCAGAAATCCTTCTGTAATTTTCTTTCACGCAGGACTCCTCATCACCTCTTGTAAAACTCAGGTTCATAGAACTGTAGATTCCTCTGCTCACTCCGCCAAAGCGGGTGCTGAATCCATGAACAAGCCAGTTCATTTCTTCATATGCGGGATATGTAAGAAATGTAACATCTTTATTGTTTTTTACATTCATCTTTGGAATCTGTTCACTGTTCCATTTTATCTTCATATTTCATTATTCCCTTCCTGCTGTATGGCAGATTATTCATCAAAGCAGTTTCTATAATTATTAGAGGATTGCAATATATTCAAACGCATTCTTAACCCAGTGTATTTCATCCCCGTCAATTCCTGCCACATCGAAACGGCATGGAATATCCACATTGTGATATTCCACTGTAAGAAAATACCTTGCCACCTTACATATGGTTTTCTGTTTAGCAGGATTTACTGCAGCCAGCGAATAACCGGAACTATTGTCTTTCCTGTATTTTACCTCAACAAAAACAAGATATTCTCCATCTCTGGCAATCAGATCGATTTCTCCAAATCTGCATCTGTAATTATATCTCAGAATAAATAATCCCTGCTGTTTCAGATAATCAGCAGCTTTTCGTTCGTAACAGCTTCCGGTAGACCGGGTATTTTTATGCAAATTCTTCCATCCATTTCTTTTTATATTATATGTAGGCATCTTTTGTTGTTACTGTGCATCACTCAGTGTATTGCTGTGTACTGAAGGATAGTAACCCTTTTGCGACTGTTTATATGAAATGTGTAATAAAGGTCTTTCTGTGGATCGGGGTTTCTCCGTATTTTTTCAGTGCCGCAATATGATCGGCAGAACCATATCCCTTATTTGATGCAAAGCCATATTCCGGGAACACTTTATCATATTCTTCCATCATTCTGTCCCTTGTCACTTTTGCAACAATACTTGCTGCTGCAATGGAAACACTCTTTGCATCTCCCTTAATAATGGGAACCTGCGGAATGGTGATCTGAGGAATCGTGACTGCATCATTGAGAAGAAGCTGAGGAACCACTTCCAGTTTACTTACCGCCTCCCGCATTGCCTCATAAGTAGCCTGAAGGATATTGATCTCATCAATACGCTCCGGGCTGCGCATACCGATTCCTACTGAAACCGCTTCCCTCATAATCACATCATACAGTTCTTCTCTTTTGGAAGCACTGAGTTTCTTGGAATCGTTCAGATAAAGGATCCGGCTGTCCTGTGGCAGAATTACTGCACATGCCACAACCGGGCCTGCAAGGGGGCCTCTTCCCACTTCATCAATTCCGCATAAATAACCAAGATGTTCATATTTATGCTCATATACCTTCATATTTTCAATACGCTGCTTCTCCGCTTCCAGAGCTGCTTCCTTTTTGCGGCACTGTGCGATCAGCTTTTGCACACCACTTCTTGTATCTTCTTTATAAATTTCATATAAAGCCGGGTAGCTGCTCATATCTGCTGCAGCAAACTCGGCTTTAATCTCAGCTATTGTTTTCATAATGGCGCCCACTCCAATGTGATCCGCCCCATTTTTCCGGAACGGAAATCATCAAACAGTATCAGCGAAGCTTTGGCATAGTCCAGCTCTTCCTGCTTTTTCAGACACCCTCTGGCTCTGGCAATCGCCTCCAGAACTTCCACAGAAGTTCCCTCCTCTGTGATCTGATATCTCTCTGCCAGAATCCCTTTATAATTTTCGCGCAGATAATCGATCAGCCAGAGTGCCAGTTCCTCCATATTCAGAATGTCATCTTTGATAGAACCTACACATGCCAGACGGATTCCCACCTGCTGGTCTTCAAATTTCGGCCACAAAATACCAGGAGTGTCCAAAAGTTCTACTCCCTTATTCAGACGGATCCACTGTTTTCCTTTCGTAACTCCCGGCTTGTTTCCGGTCTTTGCACAGGCCCGTCCTGCAAAGGTATTGATAAATGTAGATTTTCCTACATTCGGGATTCCCACTACCATAGCGCGGATCGGACGGTTTTTAATACCGCGGCGTCTGTCTCTTTCTATCTTTTCCTTACATGCTTCCTGGATCACATTATTGATTGCTTTCATTCCGGAACCATTTCTGGAATCTACTTTTACAACATAAAATCCCTTTGCCTGAAAATAAGTTTTCCAGGCTTCATTCTGGCGCTCGTCAGCCAGATCTGATTTATTAAGAAGAATCAGTCTGGATTTATTTTTTCCCAGTTCATCGATATCCGGGTTTCTGCTAGAAAGAGGTACGCGGGCATCCACAAGTTCAATGATCAGATCGATCAGCTTAATGTCTTCCTGCATCTGTCTCTTTGCCTTGGTCATATGACCAGGGTACCACTGTACGTTCATATACACCTAACCTTTCAAAAATCCAAATTTATCTTTCGGGGAAATGACAAACCATACCTTTCCCACAATATATTTCTTATTGATATTTCCGATATCACCATACCGGCTGTCCTCACTGTTATTTCTGTTATCGCCAAGTACAAAATACTCACCGCTTTCCAGAGACACTCCGTCGGATGCCAATCCCGCATTACTGATTTCAGGAAAATTCTTATTTTCATTATATACTTCTCCGTTGATCAATACTGCTCCGTTGGATATCTGTACAGTCTCACCGGGCAGACCGATCACGCGGCCGATATGCAGAGCCGCATCATCACTTCCACTGGTTTTATATACAATGATATCTCCCCGTTCAGGTGAGGATACTTTATAAACAGCCCTGTTTACAAAAAAGCGTTCTCCAACCTGCAGTGTGGGCTCCATGGTACTCTCCTGTACAGTCACTGATTGAAACAACGCAATTCCCGCCAGAATGCCAAAAATGAGCACTACCGCTATCTGAAATATCCAGTTAAGGATTCCCCGGACTTTTTTATCTTCAAGTTTTATTTCCAGCATATCTCTGGTCTCTTTCAGTGCCGGACTATCTTTCCATTTTCTGATATTCATCCAAATCTCCTGACAGATGGAAAAAGAGGGACAATACACAAGTTATTGTCCCTTCTTCTGCTAATTCATGAAATTATTTAACAAGCTCTTTAACCTTAGCTGCTTTACCTACACGATCTCTTAAGTAGTTCAGTTTCGCACGACGTACTTTACCACGACGGATAACTTCTACTTTTACTACATGTGGGGAATGAAGCGGCCATGTTTTCTCAACGCCTACTCCGTTAGAGCTCTTTCTTACAGTAAATGTAGCTCTATTGCTTCCGCCCTGTTTCTTGAGAACTGTTCCTTCAAAAACCTGAACACGTTCACGGTTTCCTTCTTTGATCAGTGCGTGTACTCTTACAGTATCACCTGTGTTGAATGCCGGTACTTCAGCTTTTAACTGAGCTGCTTCGATGTTTTTGATAATTTCGTTCATTGTATTTTTCTCCTATTCTTATATGGATGTTCTTAATACATATCCTGTAACAGAGGACCATCTTTTTTCACAACAGTTGTGATTATACTATATAGCCTGATGTATTGCAATACTTTTTGCAAATTTTTTACCAGCAGATTACTTCACATCCTGTTTCCGTAACCAGAACAGTTACTTCCCACTGGGCTGAAGGAAGTCCGTCCTCTGTACGAACTGTCCACTCGTCAATCTCATCCGTATAAATTTCATCGCTTCCCATATTTACCATCGGCTCTATGGTAAACATCATACCCGGAACCATCAGGACACCTGTATTCTCTTCAGAAACAAAGCTTACCCATGGATCTTCATGGAACTCAACTCCCACACCATGTCCACCGATTTCTCTGACTACAGAATATCCGTTTTCTACTGCATGTTTATGAACTGCACTTCCCATATTTCCGATCGGAGTCCATGGTTTCACCTGAGAAATACCAATCTCAACACATTCTTTTGTGACCTTGACAAGTTTTTCTTTCTCCGGACTCACTTTACCGATGCAGAACATTCTGGACGAGTCAGAATAATAACCATTATATATTGTAGATACATCAACATTGATAATATCTCCCTCTTTCAGAATCTGCTCTTCATCCGGGATTCCATGGCATACCACTTCATTTACAGAAGTACACACGCTCTTTGGAAATCCTTCGTAATTTAACGGTGCTGGGATTCCCCCATGCCGTACAGTCTCTTCATGTACCCATCTGTCAATCTCTTCAGTGGATACACCTGGTTTAATATGCTCTTCCACATAATCAAGAACTGCGATATTGATTTTGCAGCTTTCTTTTATTTTCGCGATCTGTTCGGGTGTTTTGATCAGATCATGATCGATCACTGCATATCCTTTCTGCTTCATTATTTCCATTTTTTCATCAAATGCCTCATGGCATTTTTTATATTTTTTTCCGCTTCCACACCAGCATGGATCGTTTCTTCCAATTTTCAAAGACATGATAATTCCTCTTTCTTTTTTCTTATGTAGGGTACAGCGCATCATCACCATTACAGGAAACTGTGTACTGTTTTATCATACCACATTTTCTCTCGGAAATGTGAACTGTTATTGGTAAAATTACTCGTTATCTTTCGTGAATTGTAAGAAAAAGCATCTGCATCAAAGCATTTTTCAAACACACTCCGGAATTGAAAAATCCGGCAGTTTAATTGCTGCCGGATTTTTCAGAATCAGAAGTCTTATCTGTATTCATAATCTGATTAAGTTCATTTATCATCTCATCATCTTTCAGACGAAACTTTACTTCCACTCGTCTGGATGCATCCTTATCTACATTCCCATCGGAATCCAGAACCGGATTGGCTGAGCCATGACCATTTACGGTCAGATAATTCTGAAGTTCTGAAATCTCATCAGAACTCAGGAAGTTCTCCCTGATTTCCGTCAGATACTGTGCAACTGCGAGAGAACGTTTCTGAGAAAGCTCCAGATTGTAATCATAGTCTCCGTCTGTGTCTGTATAACCGTCAATGATGATCTCAGCCAGATACTTCTTATAATCTTTCTGAAGAAGCACCTTACAGTAAATCGGAAGGATATCTGCAAGTTCCTGTTTGCCCTCATCTGTCAGTTCTGACTTATCATAGTCAAATAATACATTTGCATTGAGGGTAAGAGCACCTGTCTGAGCATCAATATCAACACTTACATTGTTTTTGGAAAACTCCTTCTGCAATGCTTCAATAACATCTGCCTTGACACCGATGATATTATCAATTTTCTTTTGCTGTGTGGCAAGAAGAGATGTTTTTTCATCAAGGCTGGCCTGCTGTTCCTTTAACTGTGCTGCCAGTTCTGCAAGAAGCTTTTTCTGCTTGTCAAGCTGTTCATCCTGGGAACTCAGCTTGCTGTTTTTCTCGTCCAGCTCACTCTGCTGTGCCAGAATTTCCGCTGTATACTGCTCCTGAAGAGCTATCTTGTCATCTCTCTCCTTAATACTCTCGTTATAACTTTTCTGAGCCTGAAAAAGAGTCACACACATAATCAGTATAAAAAGGAGCAGCACACCGGCTATCATATCAGAATAAGACCGCCAGACATTAAATCCGCCCTCTTCTGATTTCTTTCTTTTGCGCATATTTCTCTCCTTTTCTTATTTGAATAAGCTGAATTTACCTTTCTGGTTTTTGGAAATATTCTTCATATTTTTGTTCATCTCCTCCAGAAGTGCTTCCTGACGCTCGCTCTGTTCCTCCAGAAGTTTGCGTACTTCCTCCACAGATTCTTTCTGTGCCGCACTCTGAGCTGATTTTCCGCCTGAGAGATAAATATTGTTGTCTTCTTTCTGAACAGAAATATCTGCAAAGAGTCTGCGTACCTCTTCCATTGTCTCGTAAGTCATCTTCTGATAAGATACAAAGTCTTTCATCTTTACATCCAACTGTTCTACCAGTTTACGGTTAGCCTCAAGCACATCTTTTCCTGCCTGATTTGCAGCCGAAACCTTTTCCATTCCCTGCGCGGCAGCTTCCACATATTTCTGCATTGTCTGATTGCAGGCAACCCAGAATTTGGCAGAAGATTTCTCGGATTCATGCAGATAATCCGCAATGCGCTGATAATCCTGCTGCTGAAGCTTCTGGATTTCCTGATTATCCTGTGTGATTCTTGTTGCCGTAGACATATAACGGCCCTGAACCTGTCCCAGTTCATTTACAAGGTCTTTCATAGCTTCGCTCTGTTTTGCATATGAGGTATTCAGCTGATTACTCATCGTCTGATAGAGCCTTGTAGTATAATCAATATTTTCTTTCTGCGCTTCCTTCAGCTGTACAAGAGCTTCATTGAAATCTGTGAACTGCATTTTAAATGAACCGTTCATCTCCCGCAAAAAAGTACGCAGGATATCCTGAACCACATCCTCCTGACATTTTGTTACAGATTCTGTCAGAATCTCCAGAGATTCTGTCATCTTCTGGAAAGTAGGATTGATTGCTTTCTCAAAACTCTCTGCCATCTGTGAGGTAAGCTGCTCTGCCATCTGTTTCATGGCTTTTGTCTGAACCTTCTGACTTGCAAGCATCAGGTTTCTTGACTCGCTCTCAGCCGCCGGAAGTACATAAAGATGAAATCTCTCCAGAAATCCCTGAAGCTTCGCATCCATTCCGGAATAAACGCTTTTCATTCCGGAACTGTAGATCAGTGCAAATGCAATTCCATAGATAGAAGTAAGGAATGCTACTTTGATACCATCTACCAGGGCAGATACAGAGGTAGTCATTGTCTCATAGCTGGATGGCTCAAAACTCTTAAGCCCCCATACCAGACCAATAAAAGTACCAAGAATACCAAGGCTGGTAAAAATATCCGGTGCCATTTCCAGAATCTTCTTATGTACATGAAGATCAATCTCGTCCTCATTTATGTAATCTTCAACATCTCCGATTCCTTCCTGGTTTTTCTCCATGGCATCTACAAAGCTGTCCATTCTGTCATCCAGATATTTATGTTCAAACATCCCCTTCAAGCAGGAAAGATCTTCGCTTTTGGCTTTTCCGGGTATTTTGAATATACTGGAAAGCTCCTGCGTTCCTCTTGCAAGAGCCTCTCCAATGCTGTCTACCCGAAACATACCGCCAAACAGTCCGGCCAGATAGATCACAGCCATAACAGCGAGGAATGCAAAGTTATAAATCATCGTGCCTGATGAACCATTCCCGGTCAGCAGCGTCATGGCAACACATCCGCCAAGCACCACCAGAAAAAGAACCGTATTCATAATTTTTTTGCCCATAATACACCTCCTGTGATTATTTGCAGATTCTGCACAAAATTACAGACAATTTCCTTTTTCGTATATCATATCACAACGTCATATCTGTCACAAGTAAAAATATAGTTACTGTTCACAGTAACGTAGCCAAAAGTTACTGTTCACTCCGTTCTCAGTAACACGCTTCGCGATGCACAGAATTTATGCTAATCGCATAAATTCGCGCGGTATATCTCGGGTTTTCTGTGACCTTCGCTCACAAAAAACACCTCGCGGGATATTACCAGTGAACAGTAACAGCCAAAATTCATTCCAGATTGCCTGTGGCAATGGAATTTTGGCTTGTATGTCTCGGGATAGTGGTGTATAAACAGTAACAAAATATATTAAAAGTCCGGCAGAAAAGCTGTACTCAGAGTACAGTTTTCCACCGGATTATTTTACAGAATTGTTATATTTCAGAATAAACTTTATCTTCTTCCAGAAATCTGGCTTTTCCATCTTTTACTTCAAGCAGATTGATACTGCAGTTTGGAGGCACACATCCATGCCAGAAATGTTCCGGATCCTGATAAACATTCTGAAGCAGTGCACGAACTGCACATCCATGAGAAGAAACAAGAATTGTTTTGTCTGCCAGAGCAGGATCTGTCGTTTTCTCCACCCAGAATTCTCTGGTGCGTTTCAGGATATCAGAAATGTTTTCGCCGTTTTGAGGACGTTCAAATTTCTGTGGCTCTTCAAAGAAAATTTCCATTTCATGGCTGATGATCTTCCCTTGTTCATCCTTAAACCGGCTTCCTTCAAGAACTCCGAAATCAATTTCCTGGATTCTTTTATCCTCAATAACAGGAATCTGCCTGTTTCCCAGCACATAATGTGCTGTCTGTCTCGCTCTTGCCAGAGGACTGGTAAAACAGATATCAAACGGAACATCTTTTAATACTTCTCCTGTTCTTTTCGCCAGTTCAATTCCTTCCGGTGCAAGGGGAATATCCATTGCCCCCTGCACTTTTTTCAGTTTATTCCACTGAGTTATCCCATGTCTTAATACATAAATCAGCATTAACTTCTCAACTCGATTCCAAGATCTGTCAGGCCATTCAGGATTTTCTTCATTGCAGCTGTAATCTCGCTCTCTTCCAGAGTCTTGTCATGGTGACGGAATACCAGAGAATAAGCCATGGATTTATATCCTCCTTTAATCTGGTTTCCTTCATAAATGTCAAATAACTGATAACTCTCCAGAATCTTTCCGCCTCTCTGAGTCAGAATATGTTCAATCTGTCCTGCAAGAACGGTTTTCGGAACGACCATACTTAAATCGCGGGTTACTGCAGGATATTTTGCAATTCCTGTGTATTTATGGTTGAAGCTTGCAAATTCAAGAACCGTAAGGATATCAATCACTGCCACATATGCCTTATCACCGATTCCATAAGTATCTGCAACCAGAGGATGAACCTCTCCCAGATAGCCTACAACCTTACCATCATAAACCATATTTGCCTGTCTTCCGGGATGAAGGTAAGTCTTTCCGCTGTTTGGATCATAATCTACTTTATCTCTCATTCCTACTTTCTCAAAGAACTCTTCACATACACCTTTCATGTCAAAGAAATCGCCGTTTCCATACATACCAAGTGTAAAGTGCATACGCTCATCCGGAAGTTCTGTAAGAGGAAGTGCTTTCGGACGATATACATTACCAAGTTCATAGAGACGTACATCTTTATTTCTTCTGTTATAGTTCGTAGCCAGAGAACTGAGCATACCGTTTAAAGTAGTTGTTCTCATGACACTGTAGTCTTCTCCCAGAGGATTGCTGATCACGATTCCCTGACGGAGCTTACTGTCAGCCGGAAGTCTTAATTTGTCAAATACCTTCGGACTTTCGAAAGAATAGGTCATTCCTTCAGAGAAACCACAATATTCCGCAATATCACGTGCCACTGCTTCAATACGAAGTTTAAACGGAAGCTTACCTGTTGTAGCTTCACCTGTAGGCAGAGTAGTCGGAATCTTATCATATCCGAAAAATCTTGCAACTTCTTCTGCAACATCAGCTACATAATGGATATCCTGACGGAAAGTAGGAGCTACGATCTCATTTGTTTTTTCGTCATAGGTCAGTTCTACTTTTGCCAGATAAGCAAGCATTTCTTCCGGTGTCAGGTCAGTTCCAAGAAGAGCATTAATCTTCTCCGGTTTGAAAGGAACTCTGGATGGTTCTCTTACTTCATTGCAGATATCTACCATTCCACCTACGACTTCACCTGCTCCAAGTTCCTCCATCAGCTGGCATGCTCTGTCGATAGCTGCCTGCGCATTGTTCGGGTCAAGACCTTTTTCGAATTTACCGGAAGCATCTGTTCTCAGACCGATTCTCTTGGAAGAAAGGCGGATATTTGTTCCATCAAAACATGCAGCCTCGAAAAGAACAGTTTTTACATCGTCTGTGATCATAGAATTCTCTCCACCCATGATACCGGCAATACCAACTGCTTTCTCACCGTCACAAATCATCAGTACCTGATCATCCATGGTACGTTCCTGTCCATCCAGCGTTACAAATTTCTCATCATTCTCTGCACGACGTACAACGATTTCTTTTCCTGCAATCCTGTCCAGATCATATGCGTGCATTGGCTGACCAAATTCTTCCATTACATAGTTTGTAATATCTACCAGATTATTGATCGGACGGATTCCATTGGAAGCCAGACATCTCTGCATCCATTTCGGAGATGGTCCGATCTTAACATTCTTTACGACTCTTGCGCAGTAACGTGGACAAAGTTTCGGATCTTCTACCGTTACTTTTACATAGTCAGAAGCTTTTTCATCATTTCCCTTACACTCTACAACAGGAGGACAGAATTTCTCATTAAACGTAGCTGCCGCTTCTCTTGCAATTCCCAGTACGCCGTAGCAGTCAACACGATTGGATGTGATTTCATATTCAAAGACAACATCATCCAGGCCCAGTGCCTTGATCGCACTCTCGCCTACAACAGCGTCTTCAGGGAAAATATAGATTCCGTATTCCGGTGCTTCCGGATACATTTCTCTTGTGCTTCCCAGCTCTTCGATGGAACACATCATACCATAGGAATCGATTCCGCGAAGTTTTCCTTTTTTGATTTCAATTCCACCCGGTGTTTTCTTTCCGTCATGTCCACCGGCAACACGTCCGCCGTCAAGAACAACAGGAACCTTATCTCCCTCTTTTACATTAGGAGCGCCTGTAACAATCTGTACAGTCTCTGTTCCGATATTCACCTGGCAGATGATCAGTTTATCTGCATCCGGATGTTTCTCAATTTTTTCAATCTGACCGATCACGATCTTATCCAGATCTGCGTCCAGTTTTTCAAAGCCTTCCACTTTTGTTCCTGTCAGTGTCATGGCATCTGTATATTCCTGTGCTGTCACATCAAGATCCGGCACATACATTTTAATCCAAGATAATGAAGTATTCATTTTGTTAATCCTCTTTCTATATTATAGCTCAGACTTATAGCAGCTTTCCCGGACAGAAATTTCCTCTTGGCTGCATAGCTCTGTTGTTTCAGACAGTCATTTCATCAGAACTGTTTCAGGAAACGGATATCATTCTCATAGAGCAGTCTCATGTCATCAATCTCATATTTCAGAAGTGCAATACGTTCAAGACCTACGCCAAATGCGAATCCTGTGTATTCTTCCGGATCAATTCCGCACATGCTCAATACATTCGGATGAACCATACCGCAGCCAAGGATTTCAATCCAGCCGGAACCTTTACAGAAACGGCAGCCTTTACCACCACACTTGAAACAGGATACATCCACCTCTGCGCTTGGCTCTGTGAACGGGAAGTGATGTGGTCTGAACTTAGTTTTTGTCTCAGGTCCGAATAATTCCTGTGCAAACTCCTGCAAAGTTCCCTTAAGATCTGCGAAAGTGATGTTCTTGTCAATAACAAGACCTTCGATCTGATGGAAAGAAGGAGAATGTGTTGCATCTACTTCATCTGAACGGAATACACGACCAGGTGCAATCATACGGATCGGCAGCTTTCCTTTCTCCATAGTACGTGCCTGAACCGGTGAAGTCTGGGAACGAAGAAGGATAGAATCGTTGATAAAGAAAGTATCCTGTTCATCACGTGCCGGATGATTTTCCGGAATATTCAGTTTAGTAAAGTTGTAATCCGCATACTCTACCTCCGGTCCCTCTACTACTTCATAACCCATACCAATAAAGATACGCTCTACTTCTTCCAGGGCGATGGTGTTCGGGTGACGGTGACCGATTTTAGCTTTCTTTGCAGGTAAAGTCACATCAATCACTTCCTGTTTCATCTTCTCTTCACGTGCTGCTTCTTCCAGTTTCTGTTTAGATTCATCAAGAAGTGCTTCTATCTTGCTTCTTGTTTCGTTTACAAGCTGTCCAACCTTCGGGCGCTCTTCCGGTGCAACATCTTTCATACTCTTTAAAATTGCGGTCAATTCACCTTTTTTACCAAGGTATGCCACACGTACTTCGTTCAGTTTTTCCAGACCTTCGGATTCACTGATCCGTTTTCCGGCTGCTTCAGCCAGTTCCTGAAGTCTTTCTTTCATATCCATGTTCTCTTTCTCCTTTATGTCATAATGTCAGAGAAGAAAAATCGTTACTGAGAACAGAATGAACAGTAACGTAAAATCTGACTCTGACTTGATAGCCACAAATCGCTCCGTTGCAAAAGCAGTTCTCGCAATTCATGTTATAATAGCAGAATTGGCAAACAAAAAACTCCGTCCCACTAAAGGGACGGAGTAAAATATCCGCGGTACCACCCTGCTTCCTGCATTTTCTACAGGCTCTCGGTCTGCTTAACGCGCAGTAACGTCATTTCCTACTCAGTAAATACTGTCATTCAGAAATGCGGCTCCGGTGGGAAATTCAGGAAATATCTGAACCTGAGGCAGCTTCCAGCCGATGGCTTCCTCTCTCTGACGGAAAATAAATCCCTGTAAACACCTTCTAAGCTTTTCATGATTATCAACACTAGTAATCATGCCACAGACGTCAAAATCTGTCAAGTACCATTTACATTATTTATTTTTAAGATATTCATCGATACCTTTGGCACCAGCTTTACCTGCACCCATGGCAAGGATAACAGTAGCTGCACCTGTAACAGCATCACCGCCGGCATATACACCATCTTTAGATGTCTTACCTGTTTCTTCTTCAGCAATGATACATCTTCTCTTATTGACTTCAAGACCTTTTGTTGTAGAAGAAATAAGAGGGTTCGGGGAAGTACCAAGAGACATGATAACTGTATCTACATCCATGTCATATTCAGATCCCGGAATTTCAACCGGACGACGTCTTCCGGAAGCATCCGGCTCACCAAGTTCCATCTTGACAACCTTCATACCTTTTACATGACCGTTCTCATCTACAAGGATTTCTTTCGGGTTAGTAAGAAGATCAAAGATGATTCCCTCTTCTTTTGCGTGATGAACTTCCTCTGCTCGTGCAGGAAGCTCTGCTTCGCTTCTTCTGTATACGATATGTACTTCAGCACCAAGTCTTAAAGCTGTTCTGGCAGCATCCATAGCAACATTACCACCGCCTACAACTGCTACTTTCTTTCCTGCTGCGATCGGTGTATCATAAGAATCATCAAAAGCTTTCATCAGGTTGCTTCTTGTAAGATATTCGTTGGCAGAGAATACACCGCTTGCATTCTCACCTGGGATACCCATGAACATTGGAAGTCCGGCACCTGATCCGATAAATACAGCTTCAAATCCTTCGTCCTCGATCAGCTGATCGATTGTTGTGGATTTACCGATAACAACATTAGTCTCGAATTTAACACCTAATTCTTTAACTTTTTCAATTTCTTTCTTAACAACTTTCTGTTTCGGAAGACGGAACTCCGGAATACCGTAAACAAGAACACCGCCAAGTTCATGAAGAGCTTCAAATACAGTTACATCATAACCAGCTTTTGCAAGATCACCTGCACAGGTAAGTCCGGAAGGACCGGAACCGATCACTGCAACTTTATGTCCGTTCTTAACTTCTGATCCAACAGGTTTGATATCATGTTCCAGAGCATAGTCAGCAACAAATCTCTCCAGCTTACCGATAGAAACAGCTTCACCTTTGACTCCGCGGATACATTTACCCTCACACTGGGATTCCTGAGGACATACACGTCCACAGATAGCCGGAAGTGCGGAGGATAATCCGATCACTTTGTATGCTTCTTCGATCTTTCCCTCTTTAATCTCTTCAATAAATCCAGGAATATTAATGGATACAGGACAGCCTTCCACACATTTCGGTTTCTTACAGCCTAAGCATCTCTGTGCTTCTTCCATTGCTTCTTCCTGATTGTATCCAAGACAAACTTCTTCAAAGTTTGTTGCACGCACCTTTGGATCCTGTTCTCTTACAGGAACTTTCTTTAACATCTTTGCATCTGCCATTACTTGTCACCTCCACAATGTCCACATCCGCCATGATGGGTATCACCTTCCTGAAGTTTCAGTAATGCACGTCCCTCTTCAGTCTTATACATCTGGCTTCTCTTCATAGCCTGGTCGAAATCAACGAGATGTCCGTCGAATTCCGGTCCGTCTACACATGCAAACTTAATCTCATCGCCAACCTGAAGACGGCATGCGCCACACATACCTGTTCCGTCAACCATGATCGGGTTCATGCTGACAATTGTATGAATGCCAAGCTTCTTGGTAAGAAGACAGACAAATTTCATCATGATCATCGGTCCGATCGCTACACAGACATCGTAATGTTTGCCTTCGTTTGTTACCAGATCCTCAAGAGTCTTGGTAACCATACCTGCACGGCCATAGGAACCGTCATCTGTAGTAACATAAAGATTGGAAACTTCTCCCAGTTCTTTCTCAAGGATAACCATATCCTTAGTTTTTGCACCAAGAATAACATCTGCTGTGATTCCATGTTCATGGAGCCATTTTACCTGTGGGTAAACAGGGGCTGTACCAACACCGCCGGCAACAAATACCATTTTCTTTTTCTTTAATTCTTCGATATCTTCCTCAACAAATTCAGAAGGACATCCAAGAGGTCCTACGAAATCGCGGAATGCATCTCCTGCTTTTAATTCTGCCATCTTGATGGTAGATACACCAATCTCCTGGAATACGATTGTGATCGTACCTTCTTCACGATCATAATCACAGATAGTAAGAGGGATTCTCTCACCCTTCTCATCTAACTTAACGATAATAAATTGTCCTGGCTGACAATGGCTTGCAACACGCGGTGCGTGTACAACCATAAGATGGATCTTAGCTGCCAGTGTTTCAGCTTTTAAAATCTTATACATGGTTTTCCTCCTCGCAAATAATAAACCTCTATTAATAATACGCCAAAATCTGACATATGGCAAGGGTTGATTTATAGCATATATAAGATTTTTTTGTTACTGCTCACTCCGTTCTCAGTAACGTAGCCAAAATTCATTCCAGATTGCCTGCGGCAATGGAATTTTGGATAGTGGTATGAGAACCGTAACATTTTTTTCACTTTCAACACTCTTTTTCTATCATTTCATATAATTTTGCCAACGCTTCCTTAATACCGCCAACCTCATCGATCAGCCCTTCTTTTACTGCCTCTTTTCCTTCCAGCATGGTTCCTACATCTTTTACCAGCTGAGAAGTATCAAGCATCAGCTCTTCCAGACGTTTCTGAGATGCTTTGGAATGTTCGGAAATAAATGTAGTGATGCGGTCCTGAATTTTCTCCATATTCCGGTAAGTCTGAGCCACTCCGATAAACATACCATTGGAACGTACCGGATGGATCACCATCGTAGCACTTGGTACTGCGAAAGAATAGTCCGCAGATACGGCCATCGGAACTCCGATAGAATGTCCGCCGCCCAGAACCAGTGACACTGTTGGTATACTTAATGAGGCAATCATCTCTGCAATGGCAAGCCCAGCCTCCACATCTCCTCCCACTGTGTTTAAAAGGATCAGCAAGCCTTCTATTTCTTCATCATCCTCAATGATGGCAAGCTTTGGAAGTACATGCTCATATTTTGTAGTTTTGGAATGGGAGGGTGCAGACTCATGACCTTCCACCTCACCAATGATGGTCAGAAGCTCTACCTTGTGTTTTCGGGAATTGCTGTTTAAAACCACCTGTCCCATATCTTTGATCTGCTCATTGGTACTTTCCTGAATTTTATTTTCTGACTCCTGTGTCTCACAGTTTTGCAGCTTCATCCCTGTTTCAGACTCTTCTCTTTTTTCTCCATATCTGTTTTCAGACATAAAAATACCTCCATTTTCTCTATGGAGGTATTATGTGTGTTTCTTTTATAAACTATACATGTCCGACAGCAATAACCCAAAACAGGCAGTCTCAATATACCTGCGGTATTTTACTGTTCATCCCAGTTTGTCCAGTAATCTGTGACATCATCGTCATCATCCAGAAGATCCAGAGTTCTCTGAAGATCCTTGAGTGCCTGCTCATCTGTAAGCTCCACATAAGTCTGAGGAATCATGGCAACCTGTGCTTCTGCAATAGGCAGACCTGCTTTTTCCAGAGCTTCGCGAACTGCACTGAAATCATCCGGAGCAGTGAGAATCTCATAACTGTCCTCTTCCTCGCTGAAGTCCTCAGCACCGGCATCCAGAGCAAGCATCATAATCTCGTCTGCATCCATCTCACACTCTTCTTTGTCAATAATGATCTGACCTTTCTGATCAAACATATAGGATACACATCCCTGAGTTCCGATGCTTCCGTTACCCTTTGTAAATGCATTACGTACATTACCTGCTGTACGGTTCTTGTTGTCTGTCAGAGTCTCAACAATGATAGCAACGCCGTTCGGACCATATCCTTCATATACAGCTTTCTCGTAGTTGTCTGCGGAATCAGCACCTGCTGCTTTTTTGATACCACGTTCGATTGTATCGTTTGGCATGTTGTTTGCTTTCGCTTTGGCAATTACATCACGAAGTTTGCTGTTGTTATTCGGATCCGGACCGCCTGCTTTGACAGCCATAACCAGCTCACGTCCGATTACTGTAAAAATTTTACCTTTTTTTGCATCGTTTTTCTCTTTCTTATGCTTAATGTTTGCAAATTTTGAATGTCCTGACATCTTTCTTTCTCCTTTTGTTAATTATTTTTATCTGCTGTTGTTTATACAGCAACATTATTATCCCGCTCCACCTTAACCTTGCCAATGGTTTTATTACCAATAGACAAGATTGTAAAACAGTATCCAATCGCTTTTATGCTTGTATTAACATCCTTATCTGCAGGAATATGTCCTAGAATATTGGTCAGATAACCGTTCAGTGTTTCAAACTCTGTATCCCCAAAATCTGCATCCAACTCTTCTTCCACATCCTCCAGATAAGCAAGCCCGTCAATGATCAGACTGTTATCTTTCTGTGCGCGGATCGTAATTTCATCCTCATCATATTCGTCCAGAATATCTCCGACAATCTCCTCCAGAATATCCTCCATGGTAACGATCCCGGCTGTCTGGCCATATTCATCCACAACAATTGCCATATGGATCTTTCTGGCCTGCATAGTATGAAAAAGATCTCCAATCCCCCTTGTTTCAGGAATCAGGGATGCCTGGCGGATAATTCCGGGCAGTTCCTTCAACGGTTTGAACTTCGCCCAGGGATTCTGTGTCATAAACTTAAGCGCATCTTTATAATGGACAATTCCTTTGATATTGTCAATATTCTCCTCATATACCGGATAACGGGAATTCCCCTCTTCCAGCATAGTGTCAATCATGTTCTTGAGTAATATCTCCTCGTCAAAGGCCACCACATTCTTTCTGTGAGTCATGATATCATGGGCTTCTGTCTCATTAAAAGATATGATATTCTGGATCATTTCCGCCTCATTCTCCTGGATAACGCCCTGTTCATGAGCTTCATCTACAATGGAAATGATTTCCTCTTCTGTGACAGACTTTTCTGTACGGTTTATCTCCACACCAAAAGGCACTGCTGCCAGTCTGGCGATCCAGGTGACAGATACAGTAAAAGGCTTTAACAGATTCAGCCAGAAATGTACCAGGTTCAGATACTTATATGCATAAGCTTCAGGATGATAAGTACCAACCCGCCGAAAAGCCAGAATACCGATTGCAGCAAGAAAAATCACACACAATGCCATTACCAGGATCAGTGCAGGCACATGCTTTATGTATGGATAAAATGCATCCACAGCATATGGGACCAGAAAAGTACCAAAACAAATACCACATGCCATTACGATCAGCGGAATTGCATTGACAAACTGCGCCGGTTTGTCGATCAGAGCCATCAGCATCTGTGCTTTTTTATCGCCTTCCTCTGCTTTCTTCTGTGTATCATTCTCACTTATGTTTCTCAGCGCTGCGGCAAACCCGTAAAAGATTCCATTCAGCCACAACAGTAACAGTAAAACAAATAAGCCCCAGAGGGGCATACTACTGCCATCTTCCATTATATTATTCAGTCTCCTCCTTATTGAATATGCGTAATTACTGGTAAAATATATCACTTTCTCCATTAATCGTCAAGATACTGACCGGACAGAGATACCAAAAATTACTGTTCATTTATTGTTCACGCACTACTATCCGAGACATGCAAGCCCAAAAATCGCAATACCGGATCAGATGATATATCCCTTAAAAAGTAAAATCAGAACGTAAGCTCCAGGCTGATCTCAAGTGCATGATTCACCTTATCCAGCATCGCATCATCCAGATGACAGACTTTATCTTTTAATCTTCTTTTATCTATAGTACGAAGCTGTTCAAGCAAAATCACAGAATCTTTTTCAATCCCATAGAGTTCCGCATTGATCTCAATATGTGTAGGAAGCTTAGCCTTGTTCATTTTTGATGTAATAGCAGCACAGATCACTGTAGGGCTGTGCCGGTTACCTACGTTATTCTGAATGATCAGAACCGGCCGGATTCCACCCTGTTCACTCCCCACTACAGGGCGAAGATCAGCATAAAATATATCCCCTCTTTTAATTACCACACAATTCACACTCCGATTCTTTCCGGTTTCAATTTACAACATTGCCATAAGAAGAAACCTTGTTATCAGCCGGATATTTCCTGTCCGGTTAAGATAAAGTATTTCCACCTTTTTCTTGTGTATACATGCGTGGTATATAAAAATCAGTTATCGCTCACTTCGTCTCTATTCAGCAAACAGTAACATTATATTTCTTTCCCGTTTTTAATATAGACTCTCGGCACACGCGGGCTGATATCACAGGCAAACTCATAGGAAAATCTGCCACAGAGATCACCAATCTCCTCAATACCGATAAACTCATCCCCGTCTCTGCCGATCAGTGTTACCTCATCGCCCTTCTTCACATCACCAATCTCAGTCACATCTACCATAAACTGGTCCATACAGACTCTGCCAAGGATCGGAGCCTTTTGTCCATGGATCAGAACCCAGCCTTTATTGGAAAGCTGCCTGGAATAGCCGTCTGCATAGCCCACCGGAACAGTTGCCACACGAAGCTTCCTGTCAGCCACATAAGTACCGCCGTAGCTGATCGCTGCTCCGGCAGGAACGTCCTTCACATAAGTCACATGACTCTTAAGTTCCATAACCGGCTCAAGCTTTACAATATCTCTCTCCACCTCAGAAGAAGGATAAATTCCATAAATTGTGATTCCGGCACGGACAATATTCAGATTTGCTTCCGGCATACGTATGATGCCCGCACTGTTAGAACAGTGATGCAGAGGAATTTCCACTCCTGCCTCTTCTACGCGTCTTGAAAAATCCAGATACCGCTCCAATTGTACCATAGCCGGACTTCTGTCATACTCATCTGCTCTTGCAAAATGAGTAAACATACCCTCAATCTCAAGATTTGGAAGTTCTGAAATTTTTTTAATTTCCTCTACATTTTCCTGTGCATCTGCAAAACCGATCCTGGTCATTCCTGTGTCCAGAGCAATATGAATATGTACAGTTTTTTTCTGCAGAACCGCTTCGTCTGAAAGTTTCCTTGCCTCCTCATATTCGCACACTGCAGGACGGATCTCATAACGGACAAGTTCCGGAAAATATTCATCAAAAACAATTCCAAGGATCAGGATTGGTTTTGTAATCCCGGCTTCTCGCAGATGAATCGCTTCTTCCGCAGTTGCAGCCGCAAATCCCCAGATATAATCATAATCCTCAATGAGATGTGCAACCGGCACCGCGCCATGTCCATAAGCGTCAGCCTTTATGACTGCGATCATCTTTGTCTCTTCTGCAATATTTTTTCTCATTTCCCGGAAATTATGTTCTACTGCATCCAGTGAAATGACTGCTTTTACTCTGCTATCTTTCTTCATAATAATTTTCCTCTGTTATTTTTTCATGTTAATATCTGCAAATTGTTTCACAGATTTACTGCCTCAAAATGAATATTCTATCTTAGTATTTCCGGCAGAAAACAGATGATATCTCCTGCGGTCATCCCTCGCTGCCCTACTGTTTCAGCAGCCAGATCACCTGCCAGCCCATGCACATATACACCAAGTGCAGCCAGAATAACAGGAGAAAATTTCTTTTCTGCTGCCAGGTACATACACTGTATACCGGCAAGCACACCACTTAACACATCTCCACTTCCCGCTGTAGCCATTCCTGCATTACCCGAAATGTTCAAATACATATCTCCAAAAGCATCTGCCACCACAGTACAGGCATCCTTCAGAACGCAAACCGCTCCAGACTCCTTTGCATAATCAGCTGCAGTCTGTGCCAGACAATCCTGGATCTTACCGATTTCTTTTCCGCACAGACGACTCATCTCACCAATATGAGGTGTCAGGATCACATGTTCCCCGATAAAACACTTCCAGTTGTCATGGACTGACAGAAGATTCAGGCCATCTGCATCCAGAATTACTGTTTTTTTACACTCAGCTGCCTTCGCCAGGAACCACTGAGCTCTTTCCCTGCTCTGCGCTCCGGTTCCAAGACCCGGTCCTATCACAAGCACATCACACCAGTCAAGCATTGCCTGGTTTTTTTTCTCATCAAAATCACAGGTGATCATGGCTTCCGGCAACAGTGTCTGCAACGGAATCCTGTTGGCCTCCACGGTCTGAATTCTCACCATTCCCGCAGAGCTTTTCAGAGCAGCTGCTGCACTCAGATATGCAGCTCCGCACATTCCTTCGCTGCCAGCTATAAGAAGAACCTTACCGAAGGTTCCTTTATTTCCATAGGGAACTCTCTCCGGAAGCATTTTTAAATCTTCACGTTCCAGATGATGCATACAGATTTTCTTTCCGGGTATGGAATAGATTCCGATATCCGTAACAACGATCTCACCGCCATACATGCGTCCGGGATAAAAACACAGCCCTCTTTTGCGAAAAGCAAAGGTAACCGTAAGATCTGCCCGGAATGCAATCCCCTTCTCAAATCCGGTATCTGAGTCAATCCCGGATGGAATATCCACAGCTACTTTATACGCAGATGCCCGGTTCATTGTACTGATAAGCTCTGCATATTTTCCCTCTACAGGTCTGCTCAGTCCAACCCCAAAGATGGCATCTACTATAGTAGTATATTCATCCGGATCCAGGTTATGCACCCGGGGCACCTGATAATATTCTGCTGTTTTAAGCTGTCCGGCAGTTTCAGCAGTCATTTTCTCTTCCTTACCCGCAATATAATACCAGGTTCTGACTCCTCTCAACTGAAGCAGTCTGGCAATCGCCAATCCGTCTCCGCCATTGTTGCCGGTTCCGCAGACCACAAGGATTTTCTCTTTTTCTTTATTCTTTAATCTCTGTACAATCTCCTCAACCGTCTTTAATGCCGCCCTCTCCATAAGTACTGGAGACGATATCCCGGCTTTCTGAATCGTATTATGATCCAGTTCTTTCATCTCAACAGCAGTTACAATCTCTCTCATCTGTTCACCTCCTGTTTACAATAACACATTTACATACAAGAGAAAAGCTGTGATCAGATGACCACAGCCTTGTGTTTCACAGTTATCCCTTACATCCCTTCATGTTCCTTTCTGTACTCACTCAGGTTATAGGACAAAGTCATAAGACTCTCTGAAAGATGTACGTTCTCTACCATTACATCCTCCGGGGCATCCAGATCAATATGTGCAAAATTCCAGATTGCCTTAATTCCATTATCAATCAAAATCTTTGCCATCTCTTTGGCTTTAATTTTAGGAAGAGTCAAGATCGCGATCTCAACCTCATTCTCCTTCAGAAACAAAGGAAGATCGCTCAACATCTGAATCTCAATTCCACGAACTGCAATCCCCTCAAGTACAGGATTGACGTCAAAAATACCAACCAGCTTAAATCCGCGCTTTTCAAAATCCACATAATTGGCCAATGCCTGTCCCAAATTACCGGCACCCAGAATAATCATCGGATGTACAGTATCCAGCCCAAGGATCTTACCGATTTCTGTATACAAATAGCGTACATTATAGCCGTAACCCTGCTGACCAAAACCACCGAAATTATTTAAGTCCTGACGAATCTGGGAAGCCGTCACATGCATCTTCTTGCTAAGATCATTTGAAGATATACGCTCTACATTCTCCTCCATCAATTCACCGAGGTAGCGGTAGTACCGCGGCAAACGCTTGATTACCGCTTTCGAAATTTCCTTAGCTTCCACAAATTTTCCCTCCTTAGCTTATCTATGTCAATTATACCCAGATGTTATTTTATTGTCAAATTAAATTTGTACTTTTTGACCAAATATTTCTGTATTTTTTTATCAATTTCATTCTGAAAAATTCCCCGGAATATCATATTTTCTTCCATGCATCCATCCGGTGCTTTCTTTTCTCTGGACAAAATCTCTTAAAATGCTTTCAAAAACAGGCATTTTCGATTATAATAGTACGCGGACAAATTACAAACGGAGGAATTCCTATGATTTTATCATGTCAGAATATCTGTAAATCCTTTGGCGAAAAAATCATTCTCAAGGATGCCAGTTTCCATATAGAAGACCGCGAAAAGGCAGCTCTCATCGGCAATAACGGTGCAGGCAAGACGACTCTGCTGCGAATCATTATGCATGAGCTCTCCCCGGATTCAGGAAACGTGGTACTTGCCAAAGATAAAAATATCGGCTACCTTGCCCAGTATCAGGACATTCATGGCCATCATACCATTTACGAAGAACTGATTTCCACCAAACAGCACATTATTGATATGGAGAACCGTCTGCGCTCTCTGGAACAGGAAATGAAAACCACCACCGGAGATGCTCTGGACAGCCTGATGAATACTTACACAAGACTGAGTCACCAGTTTGAACTGGAAAATGGTTACGCTTACAAAAGTGAGATCATGGGTGTATTAAAAGGTCTTGGTTTCACAGAAGAAGATTTCGAACGCCAGATAGAAACTCTTTCAGGCGGCCAGAAAACCCGCGTAGCTCTGGGTAAACTGCTTCTTGCCAGCCCTGACATTCTTCTTCTGGATGAGCCTACCAACCATCTGGATATGGAGAGTATTTCCTGGCTGGAAACCTATCTTCTGAATTACCCGGGTGCTGTATTTATCGTATCCCACGACCGTTACTTTCTTGACAAAGTTGTAACAAAAGTTGTGGAAATCGAAGCAGGAAATATGCGTATGTACAGTGGCAACTATTCTGCCTATGCCCTGAAAAAAGCCCAGCTGCGTGACGCCCAGTACAAAGCCTATCTGAACCAGCAGCGGGATATCAAACATCAGGAAGCAGTCATTGCCAAGCTGAAATCCTTTAACCGCGAGAAATCCATCAAACGTGCGGAAAGCCGCGAGAAAATGCTGGATAAAGTCCAGCGCATTGATAAACCACAGGAGATTCAGAATCAGATGCGCATTTCCCTGGAACCAAGATTTGTCAGCGGAAATGATGTCCTTACTGTGGAAAGTCTTTCCAAATCTTTTCCCGGACAGACACTTTTCAGTGACATCTCCTTTGAGATCAAACGTGGAGAACGTGTAGCCCTGATTGGCAATAACGGCACAGGCAAAACCACCATGTTAAAGATCATCAATGGGCTGATTGATGCAGACAGCGGCAGATTTACTCTTGGTTCCAAGGTACAGATTGGCTACTATGACCAGGAACACCATGTTCTTCATATGGAGAAAACTATTTTTGAGGAAATCTCAGATGCTTATCCCACACTTACGGAAACAGAAATTCGAAATATGCTGGCAGCATTCCTTTTCACAGGGGATGATGTATTCAAACTGATCTCCGCTCTGTCCGGCGGAGAAAGAGGTCGTGTTTCCCTCGCCAAGCTGATGCTGTCCGAAGCAAACTTTCTGATCCTCGATGAGCCCACCAACCATCTGGATATCGCTTCAAAAGAGATTCTTGAAGAGGCATTGAACAGTTACACTGGAACAGTATTCTATGTTTCCCACGACCGTTACTTCATCAACCAGACAGCTACCCGGATCCTGGATCTGACCAATCAGGCAATTGTAAATTATATCGGAGATTACGACTATTATCTGGAGAAAAAAGAAGAGCTGACGGAAAAATATGCTCCGGCTGCCGCTCAGGCTGTGACAGAAGCAAAGCAGGCTTCTGATAACAAGCTTTCCTGGCAACAGCAGAAAGAAGAACAGGCCCGCCAGCGAAAACGAGAGAATGAACTAAAAAAAGTAGAAGCCCGCATTGAAGAACTTGAAACCAGAGATAAAGAGATCGACGAAACCATGATTCTCCCGGATATCTGCACAAATGTGGCAGAATGTGCGAAACTCAGCAAAGAGAAAGCCGCCATTACCGAAGAATTAGAAGGATTATATGAAAAATGGGAAGAACTTGCATAATGCAGGTTCTTCCCATTTTCGCAGTTTATAACTTTTTACAGGTTTCTCCGCTGCAGTGTGATCCTGCCCGGAGAACTTTATAATGTTATAGAAACATTACCGGATAATTTCTGAAATTATAAAATTTCATCCAGTCTCTCTCTGATGGCAAGGATGAAATCTTTGCTGTTCAGTACTGTCACATCCTCAAGAGAAGTGATCAGCGCAAGGTCTTTTGTCATCTTACCGCTTTCAATCGTCTCCAGAGTCGCCTTCTCCAGTTTATCAGCAAATTCCATCAATTCTTTATTGCCGTCCAGCTCACCTCTTTTTCTCAGAGCTCCAGTCCATGCAAAAATAGTTGCTACAGAGTTAGTAGATGTCTCCTCACCTTTCAGATAGCGATAATAATGTCTCTGTACAGTTCCATGAGCAGCTTCATATTCGTAATATCCCTGTGGAGATACCAGTACAGATGTCATCATAGCCAGAGAACCAAATGCTGAAGAAACCATATCGCTCATAACATCTCCATCATAGTTCTTGCAGGCCCAGATAAATCCGCCTTCAGCCTTCATGACACGAGCTACGATATCATCGATCAGGCTGTAGAAATATTCAATGCCTGCTGCTTCGAATTTCTCCTTAAACTCATCTTCATAAATAGTTGCAAAGATTTCCTTAAAACGTCCGTCATAAATCTTGGAGATCGTATCCTTGCCGCCAAGCCACAGGTTCTGTTTTGTATCCAGTGCATAATTAAAACAGCATCTTGCAAAACTTGTGATAGAATCATCCAGATTGTGCATACCCTGAAGCACACCCGGTCCCTCATAATGATGGATCAGCTCTTTTCTCTGCTGTCCGTCTGCACCTTCAAATACCAGATAAGCATCTCCGGGACCGTCAATATACATCTCTGTGTTCTTATACACATCACCATAGGCATGACGTGCGATGGTGATCGGTTTCTTCCAGTTCTTAACACATGGTTCAATACCCTTCACTACGATTGGGGCACGAAAAACAGTTCCGTCGAGAATTGCACGAATCGTTCCGTTAGGACTCTTGTACATTTTCTTTAAGGTATACTCTTCCATTCTTGCCTTATTAGGAGTGATAGTTGCACATTTCACTGCTACGCCGTACTTCTTTGTAGCCTCTGCTGCATCAACAGTTACCTGATCATCCGTTTCATTTCTGTATTCCAGACCAAGGTCATAATACTCAGTGTTCAAATCAATATACGGAAGAAGAAGTTCATCTTTGATTATTTTCCAGAGAATTCTGGTCATCTCATCTCCATCCATCTCCACAAGTGGTGTCTGCATCTGAATTTTTTTCATGTTAATCCTCCTCTTTGGCTCTCATCCAGTTAACTATCATGATAGCCGAAAACAGACCGTTCGTCAATGCTTTTATACACTAAAGCAATATTTTGCCAAATAAAATGATTACTGATCACAGTTCCATAAAGCGTTCCAGATCCAGTTCTCCCCATCCCTGCTGATTCTTTGGCAATCCCATATCCCTGGCACTTTCTTTCAATTTCATCTTGATCTGAACATTAGTCAGCTCCGGATTCTTCTCAAGCATCAATGCTGCTGCCCCTGCAACCAGAGGTGTAGACATAGAAGTACCACTCTTCACTCCATATCCGTTATCTGCTCCCGGTGCACAGGCAAGAACATGATTCCCGGGTGCAACCAGATCCGGTTTACAAACACACTCAAATGTAGGTCCCCTGCCTGATATGGCAGTCCGTCCTGTAAGCAGATCGCTGGAGCCTACTGTGATAATCTTCCGGCTGCTTCCCGGTGCTGTCACACTTCCTGCCTTCGGTCCCTGATTTCCTGCCGCAGCCACTACCACCAGACCTGCATCCCAAAGTTGTTCCACACCTGCGATCAGAACTCTGTGATCTTCTGCTCTCCTACAGGTTGTTCCCACCGAGATATTCACTACACGTATCCCATAATATCTCTTATTCTCCAGGATCCAGCGAAAAGCCTGTAAAACATCTTCTTTCCTGCCATTTCCCGTTCTGTCGAGCACCTTCAGAACTATCAGGCTACACCCGGGGGCAATTCCTCTGATCCGTCCTTCCGAAGCCCTTCCGTCACCGCCAATGATCCCACATACATGGGTTCCATGAGAATTATCATCATAAGGTCTGATACGATGTCCGATGAAATCTTGAAACGCAAGTATTCTCCCTGTAAAATCTATATGAGGAAAAATCCCGGTATCCAGAACACACACACCCACGTGCTTTCCTGTATATCCGGAATCATCTGAATTCTTCATAAAAAATCCTCCGAATCATCTGGATAATGAAATCTTACCGCAACTGTTCATCAGGTCGCTACAAAGACAATGAACATTTGCGTCTTACTTTAAATTATTCGGAAGATTATATTTTTGTGTCCGACAGTTTCTCCTGTCATATCTCCGTTTTTCTGTAAATAAAATGTATAAAGCTTCCATGATATGCAGATACTTCTGATATGCAAAACAACAGGCATATACAGAATCTGTTACAGAAATCCCGAAAATATCCTTATAGCAATTTCATAAAATAACTGTAACCATCTGCATAATATTAAGGAGACAAATTATGACTGCATTATTATTGATACTGGTATTTTTACTCTTTCAGACCTTCGTCCTGCTCTGCTGTGTAGCTGCCGGAAATGACGCTGCCTCCCAGGAAATCTCCGATCAGGAACAAATGGAATTTATCCGGGAATGGAAAAAAATACATTGCAGCAGCCCTCAAAAATAAAGGGCTGCTGCAATGTGCTGATAAACCTTCTACATCACATAACAGTCATATCGTATTGCTTTTCCTTTTAATATATAAGAAGGCTCTCTTCCATCAAGACAGACGCTCTTAAGAGGACGTTTTACGATAATTCTGGAAGGTCCGGCTTTGATAGCTGCATCAAAAAGATCTTTTTCCTCAGAACATGGAGGTTCAAGTTTCTGGATCAGCTGAAGTTTTTTATTTATCAGACCGGATTTCTGTCTCTTCGGGAACATGGGATCAAGATAGATCACATCTACCGGATCCATAAGTTTCTCCATACATGACACACTGTCACCCTCCACCAGTTTCATTCTGGAAGCAATGTCTTTTAATACGGGATGCTTTCTGGCACGCCGGAGCGCATCCTTCAAAAGTGCGGCGATCACCGGATTCTGTTCGTATAATGTCACCTCATAGCCATATGCTGCAAGAAGGAAACCATCCTCCCCCATACCTGCAGTGGCATCAATTGCTTTCAGATGTTCTCCCTCTGTTTTGACCGCACGTACCAGCATTTCATGGGAAAGTCTTCCGTTTGTGACTCTGTGCAGCATTCCTTCAAAATCTCCCTGATATGTCAGGCCATAACCGGTAAGTGATACGCCCCGGGAGTCAAACATTACTGTCAGATGTTCTCCCGGTTTGTCCATAATCGGAACATTGTTCTTTCTGGCAAAAGATTCTGCCATTTCTCTTTGCCCGCCCTTACCCAGGCAGACTGTTATCTTATCATTCATTTACACATTTCCCGCAAAATTTAATTTTCTTTTAATGCTTTTTCTATTTCAGAGATCACAATTCTGAGTGCTTTGATACGGGCATATTTCTTGTCAACAGATTCCAGTACATGCCATGGTGCAAAGGAAGTGTTTGTCTTCTGAAGCATCTCATTTACGGCCACTTCATAGGCATCCCATTTCTCTCTGTTTCTCCAGTCCTCATCTGTGATCTTCCATTGTTTCTCCGGATTATTCTGTCTCTCCTGAAAACGCTCCAGCTGTGTATCCTTATCGATCTGTACCCAGAATTTAATAATGACTGCACCCCAGTCTTTAAGTTCTTTCTCAAACTCATTCATTTCGTTGTAGGCACGTTTCCAGTCATTTTCACTGCAAAATCCCTCCAGACGTTCTACCATAACTCTGCCATACCAGGTTCTGTCAAAAATAGCGATATGCCCATTTTTCGGAAGTCTTGTCCAGAAACGCCATAAATAATGTCTGGCCTTCTCATGTGGTTCCGGACTTGCAATTGGATGTACTTCATAGCCCCGGGGATCCAGAGCTTCTGTAATACGTTTGATGTTACCTCCTTTGCCTGCCGCATCCCAGCCTTCATACGTGATGATCACAGGAATACGTCTCCTGTACAGTTTATTATGGAGTTCCCCCAGTTTACTCTGGAGCTGTTTCAGTTCTCCCCTGTACTCCTCGTCATCCATTGTTTTATCTCTCAGATCAATATCCGACAGACGGGGAATCTGCTCCAGAGGGAATACATTCTGCAAAATCGGAACGGAATGTGCCTGATTCTGCATGGCAACTTCAATATTGCTTACCATAGTCTCCAGCACCTGAAGTTCCGCCCATTTTCTGTCACTGGCATCTATGATGTACCATGGTGCAGAGGAAACATTCGTGTCAGACAGATACTGAGAAAATATTTTTGCACATTTTTTGTAATGTTCATTCTGCCATTTATCAAAGTCTGACACACGCCATCTGGTGTCTTTATGATCCAGAAGTAATTTTTCACGCCGCTTCTGTTCATCCCTGTCAATCTGCATAAAGAATTTCAGCACCAGATAACCATTATCTGTAAGCTGTCGCTCAAAACGGCGGATGCTGTCAATCCGCTGTGTATAACCTTCGCCTTCAATCTCGCCCGACAGACAGTCTTTACAAGTCTGCTCCATCCAGCCGGAATCCAGAAATGTAAATTTTCCGGCTTCCGGAATCTGTTTAAAATAACGATACAGAAATGGATATCTCAGTTCTTCTGCTGTGGGAGCTGACATAGTGGCAACCTTAAAGAAACGCGGATCAATATTCTTAATGACTTTTCCGATCGTACTTCCCTTGCCGGAAGATCCCCAGCCTTCAAAGAGTACGATTACCGGGATCTTATGTTCCTTGATTTTCATCTGAAAATCATAGAGCTGACTTCTTGCTGTCTGCAGACGGATTTTGATTTCCTCTTTTTCCGGCATATGTGCCGGAGTCCATGTTGTAAGCATAACATTGATCCTCCTTTTATTTTTCTTCGTAACTGTTCAATACTCTCACAATCAGAGACTGTTGAATAGTTACCCTTTTCATTAATAGAATATCTCAAATTCAACTGAAATAATCATAACATGAAATCTGTTTATCGTAAAGCAGGTGTATGATATCACTACTGAATTGTTTTAACTGCATTATTTTATGGGATTACTATGGATTTTTTCTAAAGCCACAATATTTTCAGAATATTCTTCCCAGGTGAGATTTCGTTTGATCCTGGCCGGACTGCCCATTACCAGAGAACCATCCGGTATCACAGTATTCTTGGTAACCAGGCTTCCTGCACCTATAATACAGTCCTTTGCCAGGCAGATCCGGAAAGATTTGCCCGCCCCCAGCTGATGAGCATTACAAAATTCCTGTCTGGTAAAAGACAGCTTCTTCTTTTTATAATAAAAATGATCATATCGGATTTCAGAATTTCCGTAATCCTTTCTCAGGCCGTTATCAAAAGCAGCATTCAAATGATAATAAGGTAATCATCCGTATCTGTTTTCTCACAGTTTATCATCTCTTTGCGTCAATCCATATTTTTTTAAATCCACCGTTCCATTGACAACCTCAATTCCATCTGCTTCCAGTAGCTTTTTCTGTACATCTTTACCGCCGAAGGCAAAAGCCCCTGACAGTTCTCCTCTGAAATTCACTACCCGATAACAGGGAATATGCCCCGGATCCGGATTCTTATGGAGGGCATTCCCTACCGCTCTCGACATTCTCGGATTCCCTGCCATTTCGGCAACCTGACCATAAGTTGCAACGCATCCTTTCGGAATTTGCTTCACTGCCTCATAAATCTTCTTTGTCGGGCTGTATGTTACGAGATCATAGCTTTCGGATATCATTCTTTTAATATCTTTATCCGGTACCGTCCCATTTAGAATAATGGTATTCCAATGTTCCTTATTCTGATGATAACCAGCCTGTACAGATTCATAGGCACTTCGCCAAAAATCACGCCACTCCGGATCTGCTTTTACATTCAGATTAACATAACCGTTTCGTTCATAGATCCATAAAAAAATTTTTTTGTTTTCCCTCGCTCTTACCACTTGCCAGTTCTGATCACGGAAAGGTCTTTCCGTATATGTATTCTGAAATGATAAACCGAATTCCAACGCTGCTTCTCGTGTAATCATGCAATTTTGATTCATTTATTTCACCCTTATTCCCTGAAATTATTTCTGACATCTTCATAATCTCTTGGAAGTCCCTCAAACAAAATTATTGCCTTATCATACTGTTCCTCTTCCATACATGATATAGCTTTCCTATACTGTTCCTGCTTCCTGATTTCTTTTAATTCCCTGTCCCACATCTCGGCTGTTTTCTCACTCTGATCACATTCTTTTAAAAAGCTCTATCCTCACACGGAAAAAGTTAAGCTGTTTATTACATCTATTTTTCCCCTTCATTCGCTTCCTCTATTGTCACACTCTCCTGTACCTGCATATCCGTATACTGAA